>CALFBG010000267.1 GCA_937951685.1 uncultured Saprospiraceae bacterium
CTACTGGCTCTGCGACCAAATCTTTCGGTGCTTTGGTCAGCTTGAAATCAGGGTCGTTCGCACCAAGTACTTTTTCGTAGTACGCTTTATCTGCGTTAAAACGTTTTTGTTCTTTTTTCGTTTTTTGCGCTTCGGTACAAAGCGGAAAAAGAAGAAACAGCAGCGTTAAAAATTTTAAAGTTTTCATGCCTATTTTTTTGTTAAGATAATTTGATCCGCATAAAAAGCATTGAGTGCTTCGATGCTTTTATTCCAAGTTTCGAAATCTGCCACGGTCAATAGTGGATTTTTGATGATGATCTTTTTGTGGTAAATTAATTTCCCTGCTTCCTTTTCGTACGACAAACTGAAATTATACTTTTCTTGATCCTCTGCCATCGCCGTTGGTAAATAGCTCACGCTCCAACCTTCTGGCACCGCTAAAGTAGTCGTATTCTCAATGAAGTATTTCCCTGAAAATTCGTACGGTACGTCGCGCTCTTCAGACATCGTAAAGTTCCTAAATTCGTGGTCTAACTCTAAATTGAGATATTGTTCTCCTTCCAAATCAATGATATGATTATCTAGTTTTAAATCATACGCTAATTTAAAATCATCATCGTGTCTAGCCAAACTTACTTCCGTTTTCAAATCAATTTTCACATTTTTATCTCCGTTACTCAGGTTCGCTATTAAATAATCCTTCCAGTCTTCTTTTGGCTTACGCGATAAGCCGTACAACATACTCGTCTTCCGATTACCCGTATAATTTATTGTGCCTTGACCAGCTAATTGCGTCCCTGTAATCACTAAGTTTTGCTCCGAAACTTGCTTACTATGTGCTAACTCAAAACTAGGGATTTTCTCAATGATAAATTTGTCTCCATCTTCAATGAGCGCTTCTTGTCCTTGTATCCGAAAAGCATAATTGTAAAGGTCACCGAATTTTTCGGTAGGATCTAAAAATATTTTTTCGCCGTTGAGTATTACAGTACAAATCATGTGATTGTCTACCACTAGAGCGGGAATGTCATAACTATAAGGAATATCGCTCGTTCCCAACCAAGTTAGTCGTGCATCGTAGCCAGCTATTTGTAACATCTCTTTGGTTAGGTTCGCCATTCCTTTACAATCACCATATTTATTGCCATATACTTTTTGACAACTTTCTGGTTTGAATCCCATAATTCCGTTTTCAAAAGCGATGTACCGAATGTTATCTTGTACCCAATAGTAGATCGCTTTGATTTTATCAAGATCTTCCGTTTTTCCTTTGGTCAATTTCGCAACTAAGGTCTTGAGTCCTTTACTGTCATTCCCTATTTCTTGTACCAAAGAAGCATACCAACCGTAAAGGTCATCTACCGTTTCAATTAGCTTTCTATTTTTGCCTTTCGCTTCGTAAGCATTGGGAATCACGATTAAGTGCGCATTATATTTACTCCGTCGCGGTGCGGAATTATGTCGAAAACTAGCTGGACAAGCTTTCTGTGTATAACGATGAATCGTAGATTTTTTTTCTTTAGTCACTTGATGATCAGCATCTTCTAAATCAAAATTCAATTCACGAATATCAATTTTCAACCAATTTGGAATTTCGATAATAATTTCACTCTCTTCCACAAAGTAAGGATCGTTGAAATAAAGCGGATCAAGGAACTTCAAATCATAAAATAACTTTTCGTAAGTCCACAAAACCTTTTCACCGTTCTCCGCAAATTTGTGTTCAAAGTAACACAGTTTCAAATCAGAATGAAAAATACCATCCGACTCATAATCAGAAATAATTGGATCCACCGTTTTACGCTTCTTCGAATTAATTTTTTGGCGAATCTTGTCAACTTCCGAGTTATCATCAAAAAAGACTGCGCGCGAAAAAGTATGTGCCAACGTCGTGCGAGTACTCACCAATTCACTCACTGATAGTTTTGCATTGAGCTCTTTCTTTCGATTGAGAAAAAAACTAAGGTGCTGTACTTTTTTATTAATAATCACCTTCTCATCTTCCGGCGGCATCATCGGAGTAGCAAAACTAAATAAGCTAAAGCCAAAAGACAGCGTTAGCAAAAGTGTCATCAATATCTTTAAAGAAAAAACAGGAGTTGCCCGAAGACTTGTTTTTAGTTTCATATCGTTTATATTTTATTTTAAATTATTCAGCGTCGATTAATGGTACTTCCTAAACCAATTCTTATTCGCTAAGATATTGTTAAATACTAAGACAAAATTACTTTGCCGTTAAATGGTGTTAGATTTTGATCAGTATTGAGGCACAAAAACCGCCCTATGCCTTTGAGTAACGAAGAGACTGGTCGAAAGATGATGCAAGTTAATAAGTAAAATAATTTGTATGGGTACTTACAAATCTAGCTGACGGTAAAAAGCTGTATCACGACTTTTTCGCCTTCGGAAGAAAGTTGCTTTTCGATATAATTATTGTGGGTAAGGCTTTGAATGGTATTGCGCCAAAACTGAGTAGCGTTTGGATTATCGGTTGCTTGCTTAACTTCCCATTTGCCGGGAAATTGCTGAAAAAGCTGCAGGGCTGCTCGTCTCCCAATACCACGCTGACGATATTTTTTTTTGATATAAAACTCAGCGACGGCTCGTTCTGCAAGAAAATCTTTGCAAATGACGTGATCGTTGAGTAAACTAAATCCTACAATCTCGGTATCGTATACAATGAAAAAAGCAAATCTATTTTTGTCGGTCCAGTATTGGTCTAAGTAGGGATAATCAAGTCGTTCGCCCGTTGTAGATTGCTGAATTTTTGTTGGATCTATTTCTTGAAAATATTCAATTAGCATTGCTTCGAGGATCGCTCGTGACGTTATGGAGATAGCCGTAAGAGCAATAGACACAAATATCAGATTAAAGGAAGAAGTTGGTGTTATACCAATTCTGAATCATCCCACTCTTTTCGCAATTTCTTGAAATCATTTAATTCCAATTCCTCGTCGGGCGTCGTAATGTGATCAGGCTCGGGGAACGATTCGTAGCGTTGCTTCAAGTTATCTTCGCGTTGGAGTCGCTGCATCTCTTTTTCAATTTCTTTTTCTTCCCATTCTCTACTTAAGGCTTTATTCCCCGGAAGACCAAAAACATTAATGTAATGAAAAGCAAGTCCTACGCCCCAACTTAAAAGTGGAAAGAAAAACCATGGCTCAACAGGATCTGTGAGGAGGTTGATTGCCAAAATAAAAGCATTAATAATAATGTAGCTCGTAAGGTGACGATAAAATCCTTTCTTCTTTCTTACTTGTCTTTTGGCTTGAGCGTAATATGGGTCTGTCATGTTATCTACTTTTATGCTAGAAATGGGTTTAAAATTCGAAGTAAAAAGCTATCCTTAAATTACAAAGTATTAACTGCTGAACGAAAAATTAAAATTTATCGTATTCCGGACGACTTAACGTTAATACGATAATCAATGATTTAAGATTAACAGTCCAATTTTTTAGATAATTACCCTTATTTATTAGCTGAGTCTCGGTTTTATGAAAAAATATTAAGGTTATTTTCCTACTAGCTCCCAAGCCAATCTACCCGTCATTGCACCCAAACCACCTACAATTCCTCCAATCAATGCGGAAACTGCGATTAAACTGCGCACATCTAAACCTTTGAAAATAACTCCCATTTTAGCGGCAAGAATGCCATTGTTCAAGTCGTTTAGGAAATAAGCGTAGCCACCCCAAACGAGTACAATCGCTAAAAAGCCGAAGGCAAAACTTTTCCAAGCATTCAATTTCATGACCACGCCCGTAATAAACGTTACTACGGCTAAGCTCCACCACGAACCAATATTGAAGTACTGTACTAAAAACGCTACCAAAATGGTAAGGACTAAGGCAAGTAAAAATTTCATGGTGTGATTATTTATTAAAATAGTTAGTATACAAAAGTTCTTCTTTTAAATCTTCCGCTCGTTGCAAAAAATGCAGGGGGTAATATTCACCATCTACCCAATGCTCAATCATATTATCAAAATAAGGACTGCCAGGGTCGCCGGATTGTCCGCCGGGATAAACGCCGTAAGCTTTGATTTTTGGTCCTAATTCGACGATCATTCGCCAAGAAGGTCCTGCACCGTTGTTATTAGCATTAAGCGTCGTTTTATGACCGCTTACGCCTAGATTCTGATGGGAAAATGCGGGTAGCCGAGCTAAGTGATTGATCGAAAAACGTTTGTAACTTTGCCAAGTTAAAGACTTACCTTCTGCTTTCCACGCCGCAATGGAGAGGAGCATCTGCTGAAAAGACGCTGCGACAATCGCTTGGGCGTCTTCTTTTTCTGGCGTATTTTTTTGGTCAAAAAGTGGGTGTGCCGGATCGTCTCGCAACAGGGCAATCGTTCGCCAATCTTCCGGATAGAGTATTTCTTTTCTAGAGCCTTTGTTAATTACTTCGTCCCACGTTAGTTCGTAAAAAGCATCGTACCACAGCTTAAATAAAATCGGCGCAGCTTGCCCTTTTTGGTATTTATAATCCCACGCGGCTAAGGTCTGATAGGCTACTTTACCACTTTCGTCTAGTTGCGCTGGTTCCAACTGGGCGAGGAGCAAAGGAAGCATTTCTTCGGCGTCCAAACCGTAATTATCATTCTGTAAAGCCATCATATCTTCTACGGTAATACTATCCATTGCGCTTAATTTTCGATTCAGAATTCTTCCTCTAAAATCTTCGAAACCGCCATTGTAATAGTAGGGATAGCTTTTATCCGTTGATCGCTGGTTGGCGGAAGCTACAAAACCGCGGGCAGGATTTTTGACCTTCGGGTTTTGCTCGTGCGGAATGAAGCCATGCCAAGCATTTTCGCTCGTATTACCAAGTTGTACAAAACGACCTTGTTCTTGATGTTTTAAAGGGAATTTACCCATTAGGCGAAGGGCAATATCTCCCGATTTGGAAGCAAAGACAATATTCTGTGGTGGTGTGTTATAACTAGCAAGTGCTTCAGAATAGTCGTCGTAATTTTTAGATTTATTCAAATAATAAAAAACACTGAGTTCGTCCGCGAGGGGAACGTCGTGAGCAAGCCAACGCATTGCCAAATCTTGGTCTAAGCGTTGATCATTTTCGTGTACAATTGGTCCCCATTGCGTATATTTTACCGTATCAATAACTGTTGCTTGTCCTTTGACGCGGTATTCTTCGAAGACGTAGCGAACGGAGACGGCTTTTCCATCTAATCTATATTTATCCTTTTTTTCATCAACCCATTCAATTTGATACCAATCAAGTAAGTCTTGTCCAACGTTGGTCATTCCCCAAGCAATATCTTCGTTGAATCCAATGATTACTCCGGGGATTCCAGGTAAGGATACTCCGTAAACATTTAAATCTGGTGTATTGATTTGTACTTCGTACCAAATAGCGGGGAGCGTCAAGCGCAAATGCGGATCGTTGCAGAGAATTGGATTTCCCGAAGCCGTTTTTGCTCCTGAAACAGCCCAGTTATTACTACCCAAAAAAGCGGGTGGTTTAGGGTTTTGTTCGTAGGGGAGTGCCCCAATCTGTTCTGAGGGAACAACCGCTGCGGGGATTGTTACGGGCGTAGGTTCAAATTCCCATTTTACGGAAGAGGGAATAATAGGGTCTTCTTTCGGGAAGTATTCGGGATAAATAAAATCAAAAGTTTCTCTGCCAAAAGCGTTAAGGGCTTTCAAACTTTCCAAGTCATGTTCTCTGCTGCACAAGGACTCTGCCA
This sequence comes from uncultured Saprospiraceae bacterium, assembly GCA_937951685.1. Taxonomy (GTDB): domain Bacteria; phylum Bacteroidota; class Bacteroidia; order Chitinophagales; family Saprospiraceae; genus CALFBG01. The sequence continues at coordinate 5,690 of CALFBG010000267.1, forward strand.
TCGCTTTGATAAAAATAGCGGTTTTAAGTACCGTCCATTCTTCTGGTTCGTATCCAATTAATTTGAACTCTACTGGATAATCTTTGGGCGTTAAACTACGAATATAACTATTGACGCCGGCGACGTAAGCTTCAATCATCGGCATGTAGTTGCCGGATTTTCTCCATCCTTTTACGGCGTTTTCTGCGGCAAAGACCATTCCTTTTCTGCGTTGAAGTTGATCACGGGCTAGGGCTTTGGGCCCAATAATTTCTGCGAGTCGCCCTCCCGTTGCTCGAGTCGCAAAGTCCATTTGCCATAAGCGGTGTTTTGCGGTAATGTATCCTTGCAGGAAAAAAGCATCATGGTTATTTTCTGCAAAAATGTGCGGTACTAGTTTTTTATCATAAAGGACTTTCGCGGGAGCTTTAAGGGCTTCGGCGGTACTATTAATTTCTGGTAACATTGCTACTGAATGCCCATTTTGCCAGAATCCGGTAAAAGGGGAGAGGAAACTACCGAGGGCAGGAATCGTAGATTTTTTGAGGACAATGGGCTTACTGAGATAGTAACAACTTCCAAGCGTGAGGAGGAGGGCGATCAGGAACTTGATTATTTTCATGAATAATTATAGTTAGCTATTTGTGAAACAGTTGAGCTGAGAAAGTATGAAAAGATACCAATGGCAATCAAAATAGGCTTAGTTGCGCTTCCGCTCAATGGGTGGATAATGGTATGAATCCTTAAATTTATAAAAAAAACTCTATTTCTCGCAGCTTTTATAAAACAAAAGCGCCTTGGATTTTGTCAAAAAACCAAGGCGCTTCACGAAGTTCTTTTTATCTAAATCGCTAAGCGTAAACGTAACATTGTTTTAACGAGTAAAGATGAATTCCCGCTCGCTAGATAAGGATTCGTTGAATAGGTAATCGTCGTAATCAAAAGCTTTCAAATGTGCGGGCTTTTTAATTTTATTTTTAATCACAAAATTACACATCATTCCCCTAGCTTTCTTCGCAGAGAAAGAAATGATTTTATACTTACCATTGCGCTTTTCTTTGAAATTCACATCGTACACGTCTGCATTTAGTGACGGTAGCTGAATGGCTTTGAAATATTCCTTGGAGGCGAGGTTGATTAAGATGTTAGACTTTTGTTCCGCCAGATCTGCGTTTAATAATTCCGTAATCTGCGTTCCCCAAAAATCATAAAGATTCTTGCCCTCAGGATTGGGTAGTTTTGTTCCCATTTCTAAACGGTAGGCTTGCATCAAATCCAAAGGACGGAGTAGACCGTAAAGGCCGGAAAGAATGCGCAAATGTTTTTGGGCAAAATCGAAATCTTTGGTATCAAAATCTTCCGCGGATAATCCGGTATAAACATCTCCTTTAAAAGCCAGTAAGGCTTGTTTGGCATTTTTTTCAGTAAAAGGAGTCTCATACTGTTGATAACGCTCCAGATTTAACGCAGCAATTTTATCACTAATACTCATCAAAGACTTCAAATCGTCCGCAGATTTTTTTCGTAGCAAATTTATTAATGCTTCGCTCTTGTTTAAAGCGCGGGGTAAGCTATGTTTTTGAATGGTACTTGCTGAAAAATCTAGTGTTTTTGCGGGTGAAATAACTAAAAGCATACTGTCTCAGTTTTGAGGAGAAGTCTTGGAGGCAATTCTGAGTTTGACCTTTCTAATAGGATTTTCTCAAAATGACTTTTTTAACAACTTCAATGATTAAAAGATGGAATTGTTGGTCTAAGTAATATTCTTTTCGCTTAGTAAAAGCTTAACTTTCCGGTCATCGTCAATTACTCGTATTTTAAATAAGCATTTTAAACAAGCGCTAGGTATTCCGTTGGGCATCTCGAAGCGATTTTTATTTCCTTTTTTGCTTGTTTTTGCTTTGATAATGGCAGACAACTAAGCGTTTCTAAGTTGAAAAGGAAGTTTTTTATTTAAAACACTTAACAATCAAGCGTACAAAGTATCTATACTTAGGGGCAACAAGGTAAAAAAAATGTCAGCTTTTAAGCTTGTTTTTTATCAAAAGTTGATAAAAGAGAAGATTGCCACCGCAGGAATAGTTTTTACAAAAGCAAACCCACGGGTTGTCTAGCAAACTGATCAATAATTCTATAGATAAAGACAAATTTAAAAATGAAATTGTTTTACAAAAGCAGCTAGTTCTATAGGATAATCCTTAAATTTTGTCTGAACGAACTACTAATAATGTGACAGGTTAAAGCTAGATAAGTGACTTCGTTTTTCAAATCTCTTTAGGAAATCTCAGTCGCAAAAAGTTGACCGAAACGCTCATAAAACAAGATTATTGCCAAGAAATAAGCTGTTTTTCAATGTCACAAAAAAAAAGACAAACTATTGCTCAAGCCTAAAAAAGATTTTAAATTTGGTGATCATAATTATTTTAAAAGTAGTTTTTGTGTTTATTTGTTTGGGTTAGAGACCCTTGCTGTTTCAGCAAGGGTTTTCTTTTAGGCAAAAATAGTGCTTGAAAACGACTGCAAATAGCTTCAACCCAACGAAAAAAAGCCGAATATTCATTTGAATATTCGGCTTTTTTAGCCTTATCATTTTAAGAGATAAGCTTTTAGCAAAAACTAAGTTTTTTTCTATTTAGAACCGCCACCAACTGGTGATAAAATGCTAGGCTCATTTACTGGAATTGCATCTGGTTCTGGAGCTGGCTTGTTAACTTTACCTTTGATTTTTAAAACTCTTTTTTGTACGGCTTCGTTGGTAGTCAACGTAACAGTCTTCGAAAAAGGTCCTACTCGCTTAGTATCATATCTTACTTCGATCGTAGCAGCTTCACCCGGTAAAATAGGCTCTTTTGGGTATTTAGGAACGGTACAACCGCAACTACCTTTTGCGTGCTTGATAACGAGTGGTTCTGTACCTTCATTTACGAAATTGAAAACTCTGAGTGGGTCTGCATTCTTTTCAATGGTACCGTAATCGATTTCCGTAACATCAAATTTCATATTAGGACCGTCTACGGTAGTTGTCGCCGCTTTCTTATCTACTTGGGCGAAAGAAACACTGATTGTTAAAGCAAACAAAGCGATAAAGGATAGTAATTTTTTCATTATCAATTTATGTTTAGTAATTATAATTAGTTAATTTAATTTGCTGTCCACACTTGAACAGTTAGCTACGGAAGATGTTCTAATGCTAATAACAAAAACATCATCTACAAAGCAAAAATATAGATATTTCAAGTAAAATGAAAGTTTTACCCTCCCTATTCCTTGTTAAAGTAAGGTTAAATACAAACTTCGAGCATTAACAAATCGTTTAACAAGGAAAATCGAGCGACTTTTGCCATCATTCCGCTAATTATATGCCAAAATAATGGATGAAATTTAATTTTGAATAAGTACGATAGTTTGCAAATTTAATTTTGAAATGATGTTTTAAGAGTATATCTACCGAATAAAGTGTCTGTTTTGTACGAAATCAGTCGAGCAAAAACTAGGCAGTTTTGAGGTTTTATTTGTACTTTTGTACGAAATTTGGCGCGATCAGAGGAAT
>CALFBG010000268.1 GCA_937951685.1 uncultured Saprospiraceae bacterium
AACCAATGCAATCAATTAAAACAACGTTCATCTGTTATCTTTTTTGAGGAGGAATATTTTTAAATTTCGTTGAATTTATTTTCGCTTTTTTTAAGTCTTTTGCTTGAAAAATTTGCTTGGTCGAAGCGGGGTGTTGCTCAATTGCTTTTTGTGGGCGAATGGGCCGTTCTACAAAATTTCCGCTGCAACTTGGACAGACATTTTCAAAGATTCCGAGGGCACAAGTTTTGCAGTAAGTACACTCGAAAGAGCAGATCATGGCTTCCGTGGAGGTATTGGGTAAACTTTTGTTGCAATGCTCGCAATTGGGCCTTATTTCTAACATAGGTATCAATATTTTTTGTTCTTCGTATTCAAAAGTAATAATTTTCTGGTCTATTAGCATGAGCCAGAAAAAACATAATTAGTAGTCCAGTTATTTTCCCGTTAAACTAGTACTCAATTTATTGAAAATTAGGTATTAGGGTCTAATTCCAGCAGTCAGTAGTATTTGAAGGCGCGCATTTTAAATAAGTAGCAAAGCAAATTAACGCACTGATTAACTTGCACCATCTTTCGAGCAGCCTCTTCGTTAATTAATGTTATTTTTGTGCTACATTTTTATCACTAGACTGATTGTTTCATGAATCCAGCTTTCAAGCAGTACCTTTTAAAACTTACCCAAGCTTCCGCGTGTAAAGAAATTGAAGTGATTCAATCCTTGTGGAGTGGTTATGGTAAAATTTCTCGCTACCAATTGGTGGGGGCTTCCACGGATACAGTTGTAGTGAAGTGTATTTCGCTGAATCAGTTGAGTGCGCATCCTAGAGGTTGGAATACGAGTAATTCGCATCAGCGCAAGGTGAAATCTTATCAAGTGGAAACGCACTGGTACGAGCAATGGAGTCAAGGTTGTAGTTCAGCTTGTCGCATTCCAAAGTTTGTCGGTTCTTTTGCGCAAGGGCAAGACCAATGGATTATTATGGAGGATTTGAATGCTAATTTTCCCTTACGGAAACAACAATTGGATCTTTCGGAAGTAAAAGTTTGCCTACACTGGTTGGCTCATTTTCACGCGACGTTCTTAAATGAAAAGCCGACAGGCTTGTGGGAAATAGGAACGTATTGGCATTTGGACACTCGACCCGATGAGTTGGAGGAGATGGAACATCAAGTCTTAAAATCGAAGGCACATTTAATTGACAATTTACTCAATCAATGCAAGTACCAAACGATTGTTCATGGCGATGCTAAACTCGCTAATTTTTGCTTTGCTAAGGATGGTAAAGCGGTCGCGGCGGTGGATTTTCAATACGTTGGTGGTGGTTGTGGCATGAAAGACCTCGCTTATTTTTTGGGCAGTTGTTTGTCTAGTGCAGCACTAGCATCGTTGGAAACCGAGCTACTGGATTACTATTTTTCAGTATTAGCACAAGCATTTGAAGCGACTAGTTTAAAATTTGATTTCCAAGCGTTGGAACAAGAGTGGCGGCAATTGTATCCAGTGGCCTGTACCGATTTTGTCCGCTTTCTATTAGGCTGGATGCCTGCTCATCAAAAAATAAACAATTACAATTTGAAGTTGATGAAGGCTGTTTTGGCGGATTTGTAGAATTTAAGTTTAGGGCTAACTTGTGCTTAGCCCTAAACTTTATCCCTATTTTTCAAAGGTACTAAGTGTTTTCACTTTGAATAACGGTGGACTTATTTTTTCAAAACCTTATCCGCGACTTTCTTTGCATCTAGGCAATATTTGTCGTCTCCTTGCAACTTCCATTTGCCCGTTTTCTTAATATAATGCCGAACGGTTTTCTCGATGACTTCGTCATAACCACCATAGGAGGTCAACATCTTTTGCACTTCTTCCATATATTCAGCTTTAGTTATTTTACCTAAGCCTACCAAGTCCCACTGCCGATTCATTCGCTTGCATTGCTCTTTATAAAGAGGACTTACTGTTTTGTAAGCCATTAAAAAAAGGGAAAGCGCTTTTGCTTCTGGTGCTGGTTTATCTATTTTCTTCATAAGGTACGATGCTTTATCACGATGAAGTTGCTTAATAATTCGAAAACAGGTTTGGAATTTTCAAACAATTCAAAAAGTAGGCAAATGTAACATAATATTTCTAATCGGTGCGCATTTTTATATTTTGAAGAAACTCATGTTCCCCAAGGAATAATCATTGATCGTGAATTTGAGAATCTCTTGTTTCGATCCTTTCTCAAACTTTAAATAACCATCATGATCAGAATTAAAGAGATCAGCCATCAAAGGATCAAATTGAACGATTTGTTTTTCGCCAAGAAAAACCTGTAATTTTCTATCTTTGATCTTTAAGTCGTAAGTAACGCCCAATTCCTCAGAACGATATTTTCCAGTAAATCGTTGCAACTGTTCTTCTGTAAGCTTGGCAGGTTGGAACTCGAGCATCGTGATTGGAGGTCGCTGACCATACCGAAGAAACAAGGCTTTTCTATCTCCTTCTTCACCAAATTTAATTGTAGTTCGATTGCTGCCATGCATCCTTCTAAATTCATTTTTACCAATTGCTAGGAGCTTACTATCATCGTGTTCGCCGTCATGCAGATACAATTCGCCATCTTTCAAATAGATCTTGTAATCATAGCCGATGGCATAGCTAAAATAGGCACCACAGAATTTTTTCTTTTCCGCTTCGGAAATTTTGATGTTTGAACTCGTTGCAATCGGAGCTGCGGCTTTCGTAGGTGTATTTCTTTCTTTTAATAATAATCTATTGATGGTGACGGCTTTTCCAATCGCGCCTTTTCCGGTATGATTTCCCATGGCCACCACAGAAAGTCCTTCTTCGGGCGTATGTAAGAACATAGCCGTTGCCCCACCAAACCAGCCATTATGTCCCAGGACAGCTCTTCCTTTTACATCGGCATATTCCAAACCTAAGGCATAAGACATTTCGGTTCCATTATTTAAAACCCCTCTGGTGAATAATTTTTCCATAAATTTTTCTGCTCCTCCGATTTTGCTCGCACTAAAATTTGCCATCCATTTCGTCATGTCTTCTACCGTGGAATACAATCGACCATCGCCACAAGCGGTAAAATCAAAATTTTGTTTCAATTTGAATTCTTCGCCCACTTTGCCGTACAACAGCGCTCTATTCTTAATTACTTTTTCGTTGTCTTCGTAGTAAAAGGTATTATTCATACCCAAGGGCTTAAATATTTTTTGTTTGGCAAATTCACCGATAGACATTCCACTCACTTGTTCTACGATGAGTGCTAAGGCTAAATAATTGGAATGAGAGTAACGATAATCGGAGCCGGGTACGATGGTCAATTCTTTTTGTTTTTGCAAAAGCTCAAAACCGGCTTTATTGTCAAAGTCGATATGTTGACTTCTGCCAGTCATTTTGATCAAGTCTAAATAATCTCGCAATCCACTGGAATGGTGAAAACAATGTCGAATTGTTACGACGCCCTTTTTATATTTAGGGAAAGTCGTCAAATGTTTTTGGATCGGATCATCGAGGGAGAGTTTTCCTTCGCTTTCTAATAATAAAATGGCGGTCGCGGTAAAGTGCATGGCTACGGCACCCGTTTCAAAAACACTTTGGGGCGTTACTTTGACGTCATTTTCTAAGTTCGCAATTCCAAATCCTTTTTGATACAACACTTTTCCTTGGTGGAAAACCGCCGCTGCGGCACCTGCTTCTCCTTCGTATTCCATGAAGAGCGAATCAATCTTTCGTTCGATGGCAGCATTGAATTCAACTTGGGCATTTCCAAGTATTGGAAATAAGAAGAGTAGGGGTAAGATAAAATAGAATGTTTTCATAGTTATATTTTTTAAAATGAGAAGATCGCTTTTTGCAATTGCTAAAATTTTCTAGCGGAGCTTGTGCTTCACCTGAGCATTAAACTCGTCAGTTTGCTATTTTAGTATATTTTTTATTGTAGAACTTAATGATTATACTGAGTCTATCCAAAGTTAATAAAATATTCTGAGCGTATTAGCGAGAAGGGGAGTCTTAGTGCTTTAGCCTAAGTCAGTTTGTTTTACCAAGTTAAATGATTGCTATGTTTGGAGAAGAAAAAGAAGAAAGCTTGTCTTGATCCTTAACTTAATTTGCAAAAAGCAACTCCTCGTTTAGCGAAAAGACCAAACGGGGAGTTAGCATTTTATTTATAGAAAGTTTAATACCAATAGGCTAGATTAAAGCCTACCTTCTTATTGAAATAATCGACCAATACCGTTAGAAACAAACAAGATAAACCACCAATATTCATCCCGTATTGATTCATCATGTATCCATTTTTTTGGCAAGGGACCAAAGAAACAAAAACTTCGCTGGGCTGTCCCGGATTAGTGGTGGCAAGGGAAGGTAAGGCACTAACTTCAATTTCATAAGAGAGCGAAGCACGACCATCGGTCAACGTAATCGTAATATCACTGTCAACACATTTGCAATTAGTGGATTGAAGAGGTCCTTCATTAATGTTGGTCCAAAAAGGGCATTGATTGGTTTCTCCTGGCCAGTTTTGACCCACAATATACTGGTTAGGATCGCTTAAAAAGGGCGCTCCTCCTCCGGTGTCAACGAACGCGATCGCGGTCTGCTTGCCGGGCCAATTCGTTGTTTGGCTAGCAATCCAAATGTTCTGAACTTCCACGGACATCCAATTTTGGTTAGGAATGATGTCCATCATAATGTATTGTGATGGAAGGGAATCTGACCGATATAAGACCAAGGAGGAATTGGAGTTTACCAAGGGACTACCCGAACCACTATCTGGTGGTACGCCGTTTTTGATCTCAGCATAGGGATAGTCTGGATTGTAAGTCAATGGAGATTGCATCGGTTCATTGATCTCAGCAGGAGTCCTCCAATTCGTAACACAGCCCGCGCCAAAATTAGCGGTTCGGTAATTTGGATAGTCTGGATCGTTGGTTCCCGTACAGGCATAAAATATAACATTTTCTAAGGTATAATTTTGTTGACTATTCCCCGTGGTGCGAATATTAATGGGCCCGCGCAGTATTTTTGCGGGACATCCAAAAGGTTCTACCGCATGTTCTGCTAATACTTCGTAACTACTAACATCGGGAATGTGATCATAGTAAGGAACGATTAGTACCGTATTGCCCGTATCAAAAATTAGGGACGTATAATTTCCTGAGGCGCCATCAAAAGAAATATACAGATGAGAATCGTAATTCGTATTAAGTGATACCGTCGTGAGATATAATTCAAAAGACGGATCGGTCATGACGCTTGTCGTTTCCGCATCGGCTTGCTTATAGTTCTGTTCGTGCTGATGGCAGCATTGTGCCAACTGTTCCTTGACGTACGTTTTATGTTCCTCCTTGGTGATAACTGGAGGATGTAACGTGGGCGGAGAAAGTTGAATGTTGTTTTTGGAAGGGGTTAATTTTTCCATGATTAGATACTATTTTTTAGGGTTGATTAAAATCTTATTGTGGGTATAGGTACTATTTTACTTCGCTCTGGCGAACTGTTGTTTTCGCTGCGCTGTTGCGTACAATTTTTTTAAAAAAAATTAAAATGCCATTACCACGAGGAGTCGAAGTAATAATTTTTAAACCGCTTAAATATATGGAAAAATGATTATAAGTTGTTAGGGACGTGGAGGAATTTTGAAAAGGGGGTTAAAATTTTATGCTAAGTGCTTATTTTCGTAGTTCGCAGGACGTACTAAGTTTTTTTGCTACTTAGCCTCAACGCTTGGCCATTTATTGCTGCTGGTAGTAAATGGATTCTAAAAC
>CALFBG010000269.1 GCA_937951685.1 uncultured Saprospiraceae bacterium
GGTACGATGGCGTCATGGATCGTTCTACGGGATGGTACAAACGCAATATCCAGAAGATGTTATTGTTCATTGGCATTGGCATCGCGGTAATTTTCAACGTAGATACGATTGCCGTGTACGATAAATTGGCAAAAGATCCGCAGGCAAGAATGGAGATTGCACAACTGGCAGAGCAATATATTGAGAAAGGAAATACTGGGAATACAGATGCGCAAGGTATAACCGCGCTCAGAACAGAGATGAATAACTTAGTCCAAACGAATATCGAAAGTGTTAGAAATCCGATGGGTATGGGCTGGGAGAATTTCAATTATCGCCACTTAGACGCTTACGGATGGCTCGAAAAAATCTTAGGCTGGTTAGTGACTGCTCTCGCAATATCTTTGGGAGCACCGTTTTGGTTTGATCTACTCAAAAAAGTAGTTAACGTACGAGGAACGGGAACTGTACCGTCATCACCTGCCCCCGTACCGCCGGTTTATATTCCTGTCAATGATAACGAAAGAAAAGCAGTAGGGTAGATGCAATTATCAAAAATCCAAGCCTACATCGAAGCGTTCAAAGCATTATTAACAACGGTTCGTTATCAAGAGGAATATAAGTGGGAAGCGCTGAAAAATTTTCAGGAAAACTGGGATATTACCGCAGTAGACTTTGGTGCCATGTACGATCAAAGCTTTCAAAGTCAAGTCTCTAGAAAATTGTGGAACGCACCGGACTATGAACCCAAACGGATGATGTTGAAGTTTATAGAGATGGAACCAGAGTTTGTCCGCTCTATGTTTATTGATTTGTTAGACGAGTCGCGGTCGATTGATGCTCGTATGAGTCGCTTCGTTTTTTATTGTGACGACCTTTTACAAAGTTACCGCAAACGCAATGAGATGACTCGGGTAAATGCTCACTATCACGACGATTATCAAATGGTATCCTTGTACTTAGCGTTCCATTTTCCAGCAAAATATTGTTTATATCATCAGGGCGCTTTTCAGCAAATGTTACAGCAGTTGAATGCGCGGAACATTCCGTTGGCACACGACTTAGAACGGTTTTTCAAGGTGGTAAAAACTTTAAATAATTTTTTACAAAAAGATACCGATTTAATCGAATCTCATCAATCCATCGTACAAGCCGAAAAATTTTACCAAGAAGAAAACCTATTACTCGCGCACGATTTCTATTGGTGTTGCACCCAACCCGAATTTAAGGTGCAGCTCGATGTTTAAGCGTAAGCAACTTAAAAATGAAGCAATGAAAAAACTACTTTTTATACTCTTACTTTTCAGCAGCGGTTTATCTGCTCAAATTATAGTTGATGATATTGATATTAACCAAGCCGAAAACCTCAGCATTTGTCAAGTATGGTTTGTCCCAAAAACATTCTCTAGTAAAGTAACTGCTAGAGTTGATTATGGTCAGGAACAGAAAAAAAGTGGTTTGTTAGGCGGTTCTGCACTCAAGGAAAACGGCAAGAAAAAAGCATTCAACTCTGAAGTTGCAGGGGTAAATTATTTTGAAAATAACGGCTGGCAATTGATTGATACACACGTGGTCTCCTCCGGATCAAATGACTCAGCCTATAGTACATCAATTTATACTTTTAGAATAAAACGCTAGTAGTGTTATGGCGCTTGTCGCTAATTTTTTTTGAGGCAGGCAAGTTTTAATTCGTTTTGATCGAGTTGAATTTAGCTTTTCGGATTTGTTCTTTTTTAGTATTAAAATGATTTTGATCGAAGACTCAGCGAAGACCATCTACCGCAAAGCTTTTCCCTTCAAACTAATTTAAGTATTTTGCACAACGGTTAGCAATAACAGTTGTGTGAAAAATTATGAAGTTGTTTTAAAACAACTTCTATTAGTTAGATCATTAATACGGAACTGAGTATGCGGTTTTTTTGTCTATTTATCTTTGGTTTGTCAATGGTGTTTTTGAGTTGTAAAGGCACCAAAAAATTAACTACGCTTTCGCCAAATAAGCAAGACGCGCTGGTAGAACAACTCCAAAAGTCCCCCGTTTTTCAACAAAGTTTTACGGGCTTTGCGCTCTACGATCCGGCAACCAAGAAAATACTCTCCAGTTATCAGGCAGATAAACACTTCACTCCAGCTTCTAATGCGAAGATTTTGACCTTGTATACCGCTTGGCAAGTGCTCAGCGATTCTATTCCTGCCTTACGGTACATCGTGCGCAACGATTCCCTGATTTTTTGGGGAACGGGCGATCCTTCTTTTTTACATCCCGATTTGCCAGCTACGGATCGAGTGCTACAATTTTTGCAAGCTAGAAAAGAAAAACTATTTTTTTGTGGTCATAATTTTCAGGAAGAAAGCTTCGGGGCAGGTTGGTCTTGGGATGATTTTCCTTATACCTTTTCCGCCGAGAAATCTCCTTTCCCCATTCACGGCAACTATGCGCTCTTCGAGTATCGTGCGGGTGGACGACGCTTTGAGGTAACGCCTCCTTATTTTAAATACAGTTTACAACATAATCCTGATTTACCCAATCAAAAAATTAAGCGACAGCGCCACCAGAATACTTTTGAATTTAATAAATCGAAATTCGGAGGAACAGATGCGAAGTCTAAAGTTCCTTTTCTTTATTCGGACGAATTGCTGATTGCCGTACTTGGAAGTTTGGTAGAAAGAAAAATTCAATTGTATACAAATTCTATTTTTCCGCCTTCAACGGCGAAGGTTTTGTACAGCACGACCAGCATAGATTTGTACAAACGAATGATGAAAGAAAGCGATAATTTAATTGCGGAACAATTATTACTCCTCGCTGGCAACGCCGTGAACGACACGCTGAATGTCAAAAAAATCATCAATTATGCAAAAAAAGAATGGTTAGCGGAGATTCCAGATCAATTAAATTGGCGAGATGGTTCTGGTTTGTCACGGTACAACTTGGTAACACCACGAAGCTTGATATACGTACTTGATCGACTTTATCGGGAAATTCCCGAAGCGGTTCTATTTGATATTTTTCCAGCGGGTGGCGTTTCTGGAACGATTAAAGATTGGTATAAAGCTGCTACGCCTTACGTTTTTGCTAAAACAGGAACCCTAAGTAATAACCATTGCCTAAGTGGCTACTTGATTACTCAATCCGGAAAACGCTTAATCTTTAGCTTTATGCATAATAATTACGTTACGAGTTCGAAGAATTATAAACTGGAAATGACGAAGGTGCTGGAAAATATTCGGGATAACTACTAACTTGGTGTAAGCTTTGTAGTAGATAAAGATTAAGTTTCCTTATTGGCGCGCAACGAAAATATTAGAATGAAAGGTTTACTCTTTTTTGCGGTTTTTTGCTTGGTTATAGCTGTTTTCGGTATGGTTCGCTATACTTCGAATCCTCCGGCTAATAAAGCGTATCAATCTTTGGCAATCGCCAGTAACAACTGGGATCCTGACGCAGGGGTAGTACCAGCATTGACTGAAAATGCGCAGGTGAAAGTGAGCTCTAATGCGAAGGACGCCGCAAAAGTTTTAGATAAAAATAAAAATACACTCTGGCAATCTAGTGCTAGTTTTCCCAACGGTTTTATGACACGATCTGATCTAAATTTATTGTTGGGACAAGTTGCTAGTAAAGGCTCCAGTCCAGTCTCGCAGGCCGCAAACGCTACGGATGGGAATGTAGAAACGGACGCGAAGGTAAGTCTTCAGGGTAAGGAAGCCAGGGTTGAATTTCCCTTAACGAAAAAGAGTTCGCTACGAAGTATCTCTTTGCGTTTAAGTCATTACCAACAAGCGATTCAAATATTCGCTGTCTTGGCGGATGGCTCTGCCAAATACCTCAGGAATTACGAAGTCTTAGATTACAATAAACTCCGACGGTTGCCAATTGCTGCTGCGGAGGTACAAGCCATTCGTTTGGTGAGTAAGACCGATTTTGTGGTTCGAGAAATTGCAGCGATGGCGAGCGCTCCGACGGAATTTGTGGAACTTGACTTAGGGCGTACCCAAGAGATCGGGATGATTGAAACGCGGCACTGGGCAGGGAGTGGAACGGCGACGGCGACCCGTTTGTTGCTCAGCGAAGATGGTAAACGTTGGACGAAAGTCGCGGATTTAAATCCAGAAGAAGTACACGCGGTGCAAACCTTATTGATGCCCGCGAAGCAAGGGCGATTCATTCGCTTAGAGCACGAATTGGTCGCAAAAGACTGGAATAAAGTGACCGTTTTTGAGATCAATGCCTACGATGCCTACGGTCCTTACGGAAAGATGCCCGCCGCTAAACAAAACCCGACTAATTTTCGAGATTTGCTTGGGGTAAATGGCATTTGGGGCTGGGGACACAACAAATATTCCAAACAACTCAAACCGGGAGAAGGACCAGACTTATATCGTCGAGTAGCTTCGCACGCTCGGAATTATCATTTTATGACTTGGGATGTTAAAGATCCAGACCATAAACCTGACTTTGAAGCGATGGCGGCGGGGAAAGGGTCAGAAGTATTTGAATGGCTGGATTGGGATCGAGAATATTCCGAATGGAAAGCATCGGGATTGAAGGTACAAACGACAGTTAAATTTGGAGAAATTGAGGCGAAGCTTTGGGATGATCCGTATCAAGCAGGTTACAATTACGGTTACGCTTTCGCAAAACATTTTGGCCCAACGACGGGAAATGGACTTGTAGATGCGATGGAAATAGGAAATGAACCTTGGTATTGTGACGCCGAATTTTACCGACAAGTTTTTCATGGAATGGCGAAAGGTGCTAAAGCAGCGGATGCTAATATTTTTGTGTTACCCTGTGCATTGCAAGCCGGATTTCCAAGTAACGAAGTTGATGGTTTGTTTCGAAATTACATGGGCGCCCGCTTACCCGCAGAAACGGCACCGTACATTGATGGCATTAACGTACATTATTACAGTTGGATTAGCAATCAGGAAGGGAAGCCGATTTGTGTGCAACCCGAACATCCTTATACGAGTATGCGTGGCATTCTTAACGATATTCGTTTTCGCGATAAAAATTTACCTGGCTTGCCCATTTATTTGAGTGAGTTAGGTTGGGATAGTAATGGGGGAGGAGAGGATTGTACGCACAGTGAATGTGTTTCGGAGCGCGCGCAAGCTTTGTATGCTGTCAGAAGTGTTTTAATGATGGCGCGGCTAGGGATCAATCGGATGACTTGGTATTTTTATGCAAATGAAGATAAAGGTTCTTCTTTGTTTACGCGTTGTGGTTTGACGAGTGCACCTCGTTCGGGCTACGTAGAAAAGCGTTCTTTTCGAGCCTTGGAATCCTTGGTTAATTTGATCGGAGATTTACATTTTTTGGAGCTTATTCAGGAAGATGAAAACGCTTGGGTTTATGTGTTGGGGGATAAAACTGGAAAAGCAAGTCATCTTGTTGCTTGGCGTCCCGTTGCGGGCGATGATCAAGCGGAGGAAACAATACACTTTGAGTATGCTGCCACGGCGGTTTGGGCAAAAGCAATTGATGGTATCAAAAGCAAGGCAAAAGAAAAGACTCTACCAAAAATAGTGGACAATCAGTGGGAAATGGAAGTTACGGCAATTCCCGTCATTGTAGCGTTACGCTAAAATGATAGCTATAGATGAGGGCAAAAGGAATGCGAGTAAAACTAGTTGCTTGCATGGAGAAAGCATGGGAAAAAGGTGCCGCTCAAAAGCAGTATTTTATTTCTTAATCACCACTTTGCGTTGTGCCACAAGTAGTCCCGTTGAAGAAATAACATTTAAAAAATACAATCCATCCTGACAAAATGATAAGTCTATTATGGCTTGTTCGCTAGTCGCTGCTTGTCTAAAAACTTGTCGTCCCAATACGTCTTGAATAATCAATTCTGCCTTGCTAACATCGGACAAGAGCGCCAGTTCTACGTACAATTTTCCTTGGCTAGGAGAAGGGTAACAAGAGATTGTCTCCATTGTTTTTTGGATAGGCGCTGAAGTACTCACAATGCCCTCGTCGGGTTTTTTAAGTTTTCCGATTGTACCTTCCAAGCCTGCAATAAACAAGGTTTTATCTTCCGACTTACCTAAATGCGTATAAGGTCTAGATTTAACGTTAACTAAACCATATTCTAGGCTCCAGTTTTCACCACCGTCGATGGTGTGATAAATGTGATTGCTATTCTTGACGATACAATAACCATTGGTTCTGCTTGTAAAGACGATATTTGTAATGGTTTCGTGTAAATTATTGGGTAAATAATGGGCGATCCAATCTTGTCCTCCATTTTGAGTAGTATAAATCAAACTATGTTCTCCGGCGATCCAGCCGTATTTGTTGTTGATAAATTCTACGCTAAGTATATCGCCTTCGTCACTAAGTGGTACGACCGTCCAATTGAGTCCTGCATCAATGCTGTGCAATAAGGTTCCATTTTTGCCAACGATCCAAAGTTCGCGTTTTCCTAAAATAAATATGTCCAGCAAATCTGTTGAAGTAGGGGAAGTCAGACTCGTCCAATCTTGTCCTCCGTTGCTTGATTTGAGGATTGTACCCTTATCCCCAACGCTCCACACAATTTGACTATTCCAAAACTTAACTTGATTTAATTGATGATTGGTTGGGCTGGCAACGTGTATCCAAAGCTTATTTTCTACGCGAGCAATCCCACCGTTTTCGCCAACGACGACTCCTTGAGCAGGATGGTAGTAACTGCAGGCATTGTTTTTTTGTAATAGACTAGCACTCTCTTCCCAGCTCACGCCACCATTATTTGAAATATAAATCTTGTTGCTATCCTCCACTAAAGCCCAGATATTGACATTATCTTTGCTGTAGGTTGTTTTTAAATTATCGAGAAATCCCTTAGAGTTATTGAACCAATCGGCTCCTTGATTGTGGCTAGTTCTAATATTTCCTGGTCCGTTAGTAATCCAAATATCTCCAGAAGCGAGCGCAAAAATATCTCTACCATTACCTTCAAAAAAGTATTGGTCCCAACTAAGTCCTGTATTTTCTGTCTGTAAGAAAAGCCCGAGTTCACCCGACACCCAACCTTTATCGTTGGAATAAAAATGTAAGGCGTAAAGCTCCGGAGAGTTATCAACTACGAATAATTTTTTCCAAGTGATTCCACCATTGATACTCCGTAAGATGATCCCTTTAAAATTATCTTTACCAACAGCCCAAGCATTTTTCTTATCAATAAACTGAATGTCATTAATTCTATCGACATTGGCGTTGGCAATAGAACTCCAGTTTACCCCACCATCCGCAGTGCGTAAAATAATACCTGTTCGAGTACTTACCCAACCTTCCTGATTATTGATAAAAGAAATGGCGCTGAGGTCCGAAAAAGTTGGAACGTCTTGTTCTAGCCAAGATTGCCCCCCATTGATGGTGTGCAACAGTACGCCTTTTTGTCCCGCAATCCAACCTTCGTTGGCGTTGACAAAATAAATGGAACTAAAATTTCTAGAGGTATTTGTATTTTGAGGCGTCCAATCTGCTCCACCGTTATTGGTATGGAGGCAGGTACCGGAGTTTCCGATTGCCCAACCCGTATTTTCATCAATAAAGAATAGACTATGAATGGAATCTCTACCATAGTTTTGTACTTCCCAGTGCATCCCACCATCAGTAGTTTGCATAATGGTACCGGATTCGCCGGCTGCCCAGCCCAAGTCAGAGTTGAGGAAAAAAATAGAAAAAAGTTTGTTATTATGTGGATTGGGGTTCACCCATTCCCATTTTTGGGCGTGCAATAAACTGCTAACACCAGAAAGTGCAAGTGTGAGTAGCAATAAAGTTAAAAATCGTTGGCTTAGCATTTTTCTAAAATTACCCGTACAGTTATCAAAAGCGGAAATACGAACGGAAGTTTTAAATAACTTCCTCAACTGCTGTTCTACTAAGAACAATCCAGTTTATATTTTTAATATATTGGGATTAGGAAATACATAATACATACGAAGTTCTTTTAAAATGACGTTAAAATCTATTTTTAAAGCACTTCATTTCAACAGGGGTAGTTGTTAGCTTTTAGTCTAAACGCCAAAACTGCGAATTACATAAATTTGTTAAAGTAGCGGTTAAAGGACACTTTAATTTTAGTGCTGTGTAATTTTTCGCAACTTAGCGTAGTTAGTTTGTCTTTTCAAAGATAGGCATAAATATGGAAAAAATTAACATTTTGAGCTAATTTGCTAGGAGCAAAACGTAACAGCCAGAATTTTTTTTGGCTAAATCAGGCTTTGGACTGTAATAAAATGGCAAAAAGTACACCGAATTGAAGCAATTTTATTCGGTTGGGCAAGGAAGAACTCTGAATGATAAGCTTCGTGCCGACTGGAAAATAGCTTTGTAAGACCTAACCTTTATGTTTTATGCTGCTTCAACAACCGAAAAACCTCAAGCCCTCTTTCATAAAAACCGCGCAGTTCCTCCGGTTCAAGTTTTTTATAATAGAAAATGAGATAATACCCAACACCTTCAATGTACCAAGGCGTTTCGTGCAATAAGAATTCAATTAAGCCAGGGGAGATTGCTCGCTGAATGAGCGCTTCATCCTGACCTTTAACCACGTATCGCTTCTCGAACTCCGGGAAATCAGGAAAAGGAATTTGATTTTTGCGGAAGCCTAAAAACTGACCAACTTTGTGCATAAAACTCCTAGGTTGAATGCTAAAAGCGGGGAGTTCTAATTGTTTGGATTGTACAAAAAACAAAGTATGCATTACGGGAACGGCGCTATTGCCCGCTTGAATGACGTAGTGATAATCCAACAAGCGAAAATCATTTACTTGTCCCAGTCCTTTTTCTTCGTTTTTTTGTAGCATATTGCGCACTCGGTGGCTATGCCCTCGTTTCGCCACCCGAAAGTCTCGAAATAAAGCCTTTACACCATATTCGTCTTTCGGCGTGAAGGACATTTTTAGCGCACGGGCTTCCGTTTCCATAGCGATTCTACGCTTTTTAGCTCTTGAAAACCAACTCATAGTAGTATTTTAAAGGAAATAAATTCATCATAGACCATTTTAACTAAAAGAACTTTTCATATAAGCCAGGCAGAGATCAATAGTGGCTTCGATACCTTTTTTGTGCGTTCGTTCCACGCCGTGGGACGCGGATACGCCCGGTCCGATGAGTGCTACGCGAAAATTATTGCCGGCGCGGAGTGCTGCTGAGCCATCTGATCCATAAAAAGGGTAAACATCTACGCGGTGTGGAATGTCATTCTCTTGCGCAAGTGCCGTTAACTTTTTCCGTAGCTCATAATCATAGGGCCCCGTAGAATCTTTGGCGCAAATAGAACAAGCCGTTTCTTTGCCGGAGCAATTTTTTCCGACTACGCCCATATCGATGACGAGCATCTCTTTAATGCTGGGGGCAAAACCAGCGGCAGCCCCGTGCCCAACTTCTTCGTAATTGGAGAAAAATAGCTCTACGGGGGCAGATTGATTACTGGCTTTCATTTGCCGAGCAATTTCTAGGAGTACAAAGCAACCCGCTTTATTGTCCATATATTTGGATTTGATAAAACCGCTGTCTAATGCTTGATAGTGCGTTTCAAAACAAATAAAATCTCCTACGTCAATGCCTAGCGTTCGCGTTTCTGCTTCGGAGCTCGTTATTTCGTCGAGTCGCACGTGCATATTATCAATTTTGCGGGTAGTCGTGTGCAATTCTTTATTGACGTGTGCAGCGGGATTATCGAGGAGGAGTGTTCCCGTAAAGGACTTTTCTGACATTGTACGGATTCTGCAATAAGCACCTTCGTACGCATTCAGCGATAAGCCACCAATTTTAGAGATGCGCAGGCTACCGTCTGCGTTGATTCCTGCTACGATTGCGCCCAAAGTATCCACGTGTGCGGCAATGCTTAGGGTCGGATTTTCGCCCAAGGCACATTTAACGGCTCCCTTATTGGTATAGCTGGGGGATAAACCGTATTCTTGCAAAAGATCAAAAATATATTGGCTTGCGGCTTTGGTGTAACCAGAAGGGGAATCGATGGCTACGAGCTTTTCGAGACTAGTATAGTTCATTTTTTTGATAATTTTTTGATCCTTTGTGGATAAATAAGTGTTACTGCTTTGTAACATTTCTACAATGCTAAATCGTATTTTTTTTGAAAAAAATGATGGCTACCAATCAAAAGCGAAAGTAGCGTTAAAATACAAAAGAACTATTATACAATATGCTGATGGCAATTCAACCAACCACCATTAAGAACAAATATAACCGATTTTTGGGGCTTGCAGTAATTTTATTTTTAATAAATGTGCTGGTCTTCAACGATGCAAATTCCATTATGGAAGGTGCCGAAGCGACGAATTTGTTGAAAGCGCAAGCGCTCAATGACCTTGGCGTAAAGAAGGCTACGACGCCTACGTTACCCGACTTTATCCATGCTTTTATTTATCAAGTACAAGGCTTGCATCATTTTTTCTTACGTTTGCCCACGGCGCTCTTGTTGATCGGATTTAATTTAGGATTTTATTTACTAGGTCGCATCGTTTTTGGGAAAGAAGCGGTAAAAGCTTGCTTGTTGGTTTTAGTGAGTTCCTTGTTGGTTGTCAACTTAGCAAAGTTTGCCATTAATGATATTTGGCTGTTTGCTTTTCAAGGAGTTGCGGTCTTGTGTTTGATCATTTACTTGAAGCGTCCAATTTGGAAATGGTTACTCGGTTTTTGGGCAGCGAGTCTTTTGGGCACTTGCGTCAGTCCGGCGAGTATGTTGATCTGGGTGGCTGGTTTGTGGTGTTACTTGTATTTTTTGCATCCGCAGGGTAAGCGCTTAGCGGGTGTTTACATTTGGGTTTTAGTGCCTTTGATGTACGGTTTAGCCTACGCGTTAGGCTTTTCGTTTGGGTATACTGATGGCTTTTTACTGCGGAATGGTTGGTCTTCTATTCCTAGCTATTTCGCCTATACGGGCATTGCTTTTCTACCGTGGTTTGGCTTTTTACTGGCTGGACTTTGGGATATGTTGCAAAAATTAAAACGGAGAGAAGAGTTAGCGATCATCAATTTTGGTTGGTTGTTACTCGCGATCTTGAGTCAATCGCTAATTTTGCATCTAGTGTTGGCATTTCTAACGGGGAAGCAAGTAATGAACTATGCGAAGAAAAATTATCCTTACGAAAATTTGATCAAAACGGGGGCTTTGTTGTCTTTAGTGCTTGGTTTTTGTGTAATGACCATTTTGATGTTGCAAGGCTATGTTTACTTCCAAGCGATTGGTTATCGGAGCGCGATTACAGTTAGTGGCGTTTATTGGGTTTGTTCGTTTATTGGCGTCATTGGTTTGTATAGCAAACGTAGAGATATGTACATCGGAGGAATGGCGATGAGTGGATTTTTATTAACACTTTTTTTCTGGCTCCAACTCGGGCAATTGATTGAATCTTCTCGTAATCTTCCCCAACGTTTGGTGAAAGCAGCGAAAGAATTGACCGAAGATCCTCGACAATCAACCTTAGTTATCGGTGCGCCGAGTATGGCAGGTCGCACGAGTTTGCAATTGTATGCGCAAGACCGATTTGGGAAGGTGGAAATTATTGGTGATCCGCAAAAGTTGGTACAACGCTATCGCGCAGATCGGCAGAGTGTTTACTTGATGGATAAAGTGACTTGGGATGCAGTGGTGCCAGTTAGTAATCGTCAGGAAAAACAAACAGGGGAAGTGAATTTATTCGGAGAGGAGCAGGATTTTTGGGTGCTGCGGTAGCGGATGGCTCATCAATGCATGGGGTATAATTTTAAAATAGCAAAGTTTATGAAAACTTAAGTCATTAGCTCACCTTTATCAGCGGTTGAAAAATTATTAAAAAAATAATAGCTTTTTTATGGAATTAGTAGGATTTCGAGATCTTATTAATAGAAGGAGGAATTTTATGCAAACTCCTTCACCGCAAGCTGTACAATTCCGGAAAAAGACAGTGTTGTATTTGGTGTTTATTCTCCGAAAAGGCGAGGGTAGACTTGGCAGGACTATATCAACTATGCCCGACTGGTAACGGTCGGGGCGGCGGCGGCTGCTGGGTTGGGTCCCTCCCAAAGATGAGCTTATAGCAAGATGTGCAAGACGATTATTTGCATATGTTTTCAAGTCATATTTTAGTCAAGTACAACTACCTAATTTAGGGGCAATTTAACCTCAGTACTTGCTCATTTTTTAGGCCAATTCTTTCTCTACATACTACATACGGAATAAAATGCTACCGCATATCACGCGGATAGTAAGCAGATTTATACTGAGTACCAACTTCAAAACAGAATGATCAAAAGGGGAGAAGTGACAGCAACGATTGGCTACTAATATATTTTATGCGGATAGAAGCATTTTGTCCACGGCTAAATCAAGGCGATCAATTAGCCATCGCTTAATACTTAGAAAATAGCGTAAGGGGATGGCTAATTGATGTCAATGCAATCAACTGTAAATTTTGCTGAAGTCATAAATTATTTCAACAAGGATAGAAAATCAGATTATTACTGTAAACTTCTAAACAAAAAGTACATCAGTAGCATAATGACCATCGTGCTAACGATTACGACGTTCCAGAATTTTTTTGCATCTCGCGCATCTTTTGCGGCGATTTTTCTCTTGCGTTTCGATTGTGCCATAGGTGTAAATTTTATGATTCTTTGTCGAACAATGATGCTCTAAGTTAGTAATGAAAAGCAGTAAGCGTACTTGCTACGTTTTTTGCTGCTATTTTCTTTAGTATAGATCATTTCTTCCTAATAAGATAGAGAATAGTCTATTTTTTAAACAACTTCTATGTCTATTTATTTTTACAAATAAGCTTAACTGGCTTTTTACCATAGAAATTACGCTAAACAAACTCTTCCCCTAATGTAGGGAATTTATGAAAAATTCAGAAATTTATTTGGAAGGATTCCTAAAATTATTCAACTTAATTTTTTAGAAATACACTTTGTGGAAAGAAAAAATGCCTCGATCGCTTACTATTTCTGCTGTCGCAAGCAACAAGCACTTACTTAAATCGGATAAGGATTGGTTTCCATTATTTGATTGATAGAATTTGTTTAGCTTTGGAATGGTTTTTCCTATAGGATGTGAAAGGAATGGATACTTCATTTTTGCGAGACATTCTAATTTTATGACACTCTTAAATTTATAAATAAGATATGAGGATTTTAAATTTCAGCTTTTGCTTGTTACTTTTCCTAGCCGTAGGATGTACGGGGGAGGCTTCTACCGATCAAGCAACGACGACCAAGACCACTGCGAAGAAACCCCAAAATGAGCCGATGCAAAATGCAACGCCTATTGCTTCGAAAACGAATGTAGCGGGAAAAACGAAACTGGTGAAAGGCGTTAATCCTTGTGATTATATGTCCGCCGCAGTTATCAAGCAATACTTTGATACGAAAGAAGAGCGAATTATTGTCAAAGAAAGTAGTATTGAAAGCGAGTTTTCCAAAAACTGTATGGCAATTTGGTCTACGGGCGAAAATGTAAGTGAACGACTCGTAGATGGTTATAAACACGTTGCACCTGCCGTTTCTACTAAATTCAAATATCGACTAGGGGAAAAGGAAGCTGCTGGTTGGGCTAATGATGAAATCGCAAAACTTGTTCGTAAAGGAGGTTCAAAACTAGCGGAACACGACGCAAGTTTCCATTACGTCCCAGTTGAGAAAGTAGGAGATGCTGCTTGCTGGTCGAGAGAAAAAAGTCATTTGGTGTGGCGCCGAGATAACGACTTGCTCGAAGTATTCGTTAATATTCCAATGACGGAAAATAAGCGTAAGGCTTACGCGATGGCTTTAGCATTAGAACTTAATAGTCAATTTTAAACGATAGATAAAAAGAGAGCACTAGGAATCGAATTTCGTTCCTAGTGCTTTTCTCTACGCTCTTTATTCTCCTTTCAAAATAATCGCGTCTACCGCTCGCGTTCTAATCATTTGATTAAACTGAGGCAGCTTTTCCCCTATAATCATTTGATATTTTTTCAATTCTACATCAATCAACTTCGTAAGTTCATTCCGTACGGCAACCGCCTGATCCGTTGGAGGATAATCTCCCTGCATCAAAGAATTTAAATGAGCCAACTTATTGGTCAAGCGAATCGGGAAATTCAAAGGGTCTTGCGGACTTTCATTCTTTGTTTGGTATAAAGCTTCTTCCACTTCCGTTAAACTAGCATCAATTTGCTCCGCAAGCACCACAATTTCCTTTTGCGTACTGTCGGGCCGCAATCGATCTTGATAATGGTGCAGTTGTGCACGAATATCTCTAATACTAATAATCGTTTCGTGCGCCTCCGTTATCTTTTGCTGAATCGTGGAGATAAAATCAAACTGCGCCTGCATATCTTGAGCTGTCGCCGAAGATCTAGGATCTTTTTTAATTTCAAAACTTGATCGTTGCATTTTTCCCTCAACCATCAACTCAACCTTATAAGTGCCCGGAGTTGCTCGGGGACCATTCATAGAAGCCCACCACAAAATCATTTTTGGAAACTTCTTTGCCTCGGGGTAAAGCATATTCCAGTTGAAACTATTCATGCCTGCTTCTACCGTTAGTTTATCCTTTTTTTCCTTAGCGTCGGTCGCAAAAGATTTAATTAGTTGATCTTTTTGATCGTAGAAATGAAGACTTACTTTACTAGAATCCTGAATATCTTTCAAATAGAAATGCACGTTGACCCCGCCGGGATGATTCTGACCAACACCTTTAGCTTTCTTGTTTTGTCTACCTTCCATTCTGTAGCTGAGGCTGGGAGCAAAAAGGTGAAAATCTTTTTGGGTAATATCTTGCTTCATCTGGTGTAAAATGCCTAATTCATCGAGCATCCACACCGAGCGACCTTGCGTTGCTGCCACCAAGGTCTTATCTTTTATCGTCAAATCGGTAATCGGCACCGTCGGTAAGTTTTGCTGAAAAGCTTGCCAGTTATTTCCATCATCAAAAGAAATATACATACCCGCTTCCGTTCCTGCGTAAAGCAATCCTTGTCGGTCTGGATCTGCACGGACAACTCTAGTAAAATGCTCGGCATCAATACCTTTGGTAATCTTCGTCCAAGTTTTACCATAATCTTTCGTACGATAAAGGTAAGGCTTAAAATCTCCTAGTTTGTAAGCTGTCGCCGCAACGTAGCAGCCACCATCATTAAAAGGATCGGCTTCAATGCTGTTAATCATGGTCCATGCTGGCATTTTTGTGGGCGTAATATTTTCCCAATTCTTGCCTGCGTCTTTCGACAAATGCAGTAAGCCATCATCGGAACCTACCCAAAGCAAGTCTTTCACTCTCGGACTTTCCATTGCTGCGAAAATGGTGCAGTAATATTCTACGGAAGTATTATCCTGTGTGATCGGACCTCCCGAGGAACCCAATTTGCTAGGATCGTTGCGCGTAAGATCTGGACTCACAATTTCCCAAGATTGACCTTCATTGTAACTAACGTGCAGGTGATTAGATGCAGCATAAAGTTTCTTGGGATTATGCGGCGAAAAGAAGATCGGGAAATTCCATTGAAAACGGTAACGCATTCCTTCCGCACCGTAACCCATTGGATTGTCGGGCCAGACACTAACGGCGCGACGCTGTTTGGTTTTGTGATCCAATCGCTGCAAATAACCATCGTAGCAACCACCATAAACGATATCGTTATCAAGCGGATCAACGGCAATGTGTCCACATTCACAACCCGCCGTAGACTCCCAGTCGTCTTCGGTAATACTGGAACCATTAGAACGATTTGAAATCCGAACGGTACTATTATCCTGTTGCGCCACGTAAATTCTAAAAGGAAAATGATTGTCGGTCGTTACACGATAAAACTGCGCCGTAGGTTGATTGTAGTAAGTAGACCAAGTTTCGCCCTGATCGTAGCTAATCTGTGCGCCGCCATCGTCGGCAATAATCATGCGCGAGGAATTTTCGGGCGCGATCCAGAGGTCGTGATGATCAGAATGCTGCGAATTAAAGCTGCTAAAAGTTTTTCCGCCATCCTTCGAACGGTGATACCGAACGTTGAGAACATAAACCAAATCTTCGTCGTTGGGATCAGCGTAAATGCGCGTATAATACCAAGCTCGTTGTCGCAACTTCCTTTCGCTGTTGGTCTTTTGCCAAGTTTTTCCACCATCGTCTGAACGGAAAACACCGCCTTCTTTTGCTTCAATGATTGCCCAAACTCTTTCGGAATTAACGGGCGATACGGTAATTCCACTGATCCCTAAGGTACCTTCGGGCATACCTTTATTTTTTGAAATATCGGTCCAGTTTTCTCCACCGTCGGTACTTTTCCAAATGCCAGAACCCGCTCCACCGGAAGAAAGACTGTACGGCGTTCTTTTGACGCGCCAGTTGGAAGCAAACATTATTCTCGGGTTGTTGGGATCTAAGCATAAGTCGATAGCGCCCACTTCGTCGTTCACAAAAAGTACTTTTTTCCAATTTTTTCCACCGTCAGTAGATTTATAAATGCCTCTTTCTTCGCTAGGCGCGTAAATATTTCCGAGTACGGCTGCGTAGACTAAGTCAGGATTACGAGGATGAATCCGGATGCGAGCAATGTGTCTTGATTTTTTCAACCCAATCGCTTTCCAAGTTTTTCCAGCATCCACGGATTTCCACATTCCAAATCCACTGGATACGTTTCCACGCACCGTTACTTCTCCTCCGCCTACGTAGATCACGTTGGGATCAAATTCACTCACAGCGATCGCACCAATGGAACCGCCAAAGAATCCATCGGAGATATTTTCCCATTGCCGACCACCATCCGTCGTTTTCCAAACCCCGCCACCCGCGGCACCGAAGTAGAAAAGATTGGCTTTGCCAGGTACACCGGCAACGGCAGCCGAGCGCCCACCGCGATAAGGACCAATGCTTCGCCATTGCATTGCATCGAGTAACTGCTCGTCAATCGCTGCCGGATTTGATTTATTTTTTTGAGCTTGTGTTGGTGGTAAAATACTTAGGAGCAGGATAAAGCAAAGTGCTAAACGGAGTAGGGGATTTTGATTCATATGACGTTTGTTTTAAGACTAATGGTATACGAATCCTAAAAATAACAAAAGTACTCAAGTACTAAGGTAAAAGGGAATAAGTAATTTAATTTGTATTGGTCCTTAAGTAGGTTTACCAAATAGACTGGTGATTTTGACGGAAGAAAATTTTGCTTCAATCGAGGCGAAAAATGCAGGAAACCTATTGGTTTTCAAGGCTTTTTAACGAAGCGTTAAATAAAATTTACTCGTCATAAATTAGTGAATTTATTAGGGAAACCTACTTAAACAGCGCAATCGCAACCAGTCTCTTGACCAATTGCGATTGCGTAAATAGTATTCGTGAAATTTGACTTAAAGAATAGGCTTGCTAAGGAATTTAGTTCTTAGCATCTCTATTTGGATTCAATAAATCGTAGAATTGATTTAGTTTTGGTAAAATGATAATTCTGGTACGACGGTTAGTTGCCCGACCTTCAGCGGTCTCGTTCGTTGCTAATACATTGTATTCTCCACGACCAGCAGCGATCAAACGATTAGGGTTAACACCAAAAGTGTTTTGTAAAACACGGACTACGGAGGTTGCTCTTTTAACACTCAAATCCCAGTTGTCATCAATACATTTAGTTTTGATCGCCCGATCATCAGTATAACCTTCTACCATAAC
>CALFBG010000270.1 GCA_937951685.1 uncultured Saprospiraceae bacterium
AAATAGTTTTCGATAAGGCATAAGTACCTTCTGCTTTGAGGATTTCAATCATTTTATCTACTAAAGTCACAAAGGAAATGCCCTCAATTTCTTTGGGTAAAAAATGGCTTGCGTCCCGACTACTTTTTAAGCAATGTTGCAGGAAGAGTGGACCTTTATTTCGGTGCCATGCGACAGTGACGGTGCGCGTATGATTCACGTGTCCGGTGACTTCGGAACGATAGGTTTCTACGGCTTCCATTAAGGCTTTGCCTGTAGCATCTTGTCGTAATCGTAACTTTAAATGACTGAAGTAAGCATTCGAACCTTGTTCGCTAGTGAGGATTACTGGTGCTTCTTGTCGCGCATCTTGGACTTGATCTGCATTATTGCTTGTAATAGGAGTGACGCCCAGTCTATGCATGATTGGGTAAATGTAACCTCCGAAAGACTGTCGCCGATTGTCTTTGCTGTGCCCAAAGTGTATGCCGATAATTTCTCTTTCTCCATTTATATAAGCGGAGCCCGAATCTCCAGAGTCTGAAAATTTAAATTCTCCGTTGCAATTAGGTTCCGTTATTTCTACAATAATAATATTCCTACAAGTTCCTACGCCCGCAAAGTCTGGAAATTCAGCCATGCCATCATAATCTACAATTTTACCAACAGTTCGTCCCGTGGTACGACCAACCTTAAAAACGGGAGTTTGTTCGTCCGCTGCTGTAATATGCTTAATACCGACAATGTCGTTCTGTCCATCAATAGCAAGGCCTTTAATTTCGTTTTTGAAGTTGGTGCCACAATTGGTTTTACACCAACTAGAAATACAGGTATCAATTTTTACGGCAGCACAATCAATGAAGTAAGGCTTTTCTACTTGACCTTCGTGTTCGTAAGGATAATTCTCATGAATACCGTGATCCCAAACCGTACCGATAGCGTTTAAAGAAATCGGTAATCCAACTTTATCTTTATTTTCATCATCTTCATCATCTTCTTCATAAAGGGCAACGGTTGGTTGGTTGGCAGCATTGAGGGCAATGGCAGGATTGTAAATGGTATCACCATTTTGCCCTCCTTGCGCAGCGATTACATGTCGATTGGTAAGGAAAGTATACTTGTTAAGGTCGTTATTATTATCAATAGTGGCGATACAAGCAATGGAACCAAACTGATATTCTACAAGGCTCGGTTCTGGATTTTGATAGACTTCCATATAATTATTGAGGTTGGAAATACTAATTCCACCAACTACTTTATTGTAATTACCAAGGTCTTGACAATGATCAGCCTTGCACTGTGGTATTTTAATCACATCGGTAGGAATACCACCGTAATGGGAAGGAATTTGTTCTTCGGGAGATAGTTTAGAAAGTGCTTGTTTCTTTTTGACGTAAATCCTAAACGCCGTAATATCCGTTGTCGTTCCTCCTGTTTCCTTGCTCCCAAATCCGACGCCCAAGACGCCAGGTATTTTCAGGAGTTCTTTTTTCCCTGCTTGATATAATTGTGATAATTCTTTTTGCTTTTTCATACCTTAATCATTGCTTAAAGGATTTTTAATAAATAAAACGGGCTTCCACCGCCGCTAAAACGGGACGAATATGAGAAGCATAAGCCAACGTAGGATCTGTGGTGCTAATTCCCCACAGTTGACCAATCACCTGTTCCTTATGGTTGTAAATGAGCGCCCCCGAATCTCCTTGTTGCGCAAAAATATGCTTGCGCTTGGTGCTAGGGTTCCAGCCTTGAATTAGGATAACGTTGGCACAAACCGTTGTGGAATTTAAAAAGACACTCGTGTGCGTTTCAATAATTTTTCCAACGGTATGTCCGGTTGTATAGCCGACTTTATGGACGAAATAAGTACTGCCTTTCGGCAAATCATGCGCGGATAAATCTACCAGATTTTGTTTTCCTCTTTGTGTTCGGTGCAATAGCTTGATGCTTGCTAATACTTCTTGCGTTACCGTGGCTTGGCTGAGTTGTGCATCAACATAATAGCTTTGTTCCCAGTTGTTGGGGTAAGTGTAAGGGAAATTACCGAGGTAACTTATCTCAGTTACTTTTCCAATACGTTGCAGTGCTTGGGAGGCAAACCGTAAGGGCTGAGTTTGACCACTCGGCGGAACGCAGTGTAAATGTTCGCCCACTGCGGAGAGCGTATGAGCATTTGATAGTAATAATGGGAAAGTGCTTTTTGTCGTCGAGTGCTCAACCACCGCCGTCAAAGTGCCAAGATTGAATTGCTCAATTACCTGTGGCTCTTGTGTAGAAGAAACTGGATAATTGCTAATGCCTGCGATGGAGAAAAGAGTTGTTGGGTACTTCATTCCATTAAGTGAATTTTCAAATGGTTAAAACCAGAAAACCGCCCGAGCAAAATGAAGTTGGGAAAAAACTAACTTTTACTGGTGATACAGAAGATCACAGTACGTAGAGAAATCATTTTGTTTTTTGGACGCTTACACCTTAAGTTTCTTTTTAAGTGGGCTCAAAAATTACAGTTGAAGTATTGGATGGTAATGCTTCAACTACAAGTATTAGCTCTACTTTAAAACAGCTACTTTGTATAAATTTTACAAAGTAGATTCGTAAGGTGAAGTTAACTAGGCAACGAAGTTCGGTTTGGTTAGAAGTGGTGGGAATAACTATACTCCTTCAAAATCATATCGATTACAAATTTATTCTCTCACAACTTCAATACACTAGACATTATTCGAAAAGAGAATCTAAAACTATAACTAACGGATTATCAATGTTCATTTTTCTGCAAAAAGCACTTTCGAATAAAGTCTAGTGTATTCAATGAAACCGTTCTTAAATATATAGAAAATTTTACTAATATTCTAAAGCTTCAAGAAATTATCCAAGAAGTCTCGACTTTTTTTGTAAAAAAAATAATGAATTGCCCTAGCAGGTGCATTTTTTTAATCTTTAAAAAGAATCACTTGATTGTTAGCTTACAATGACTAAGGAATTAATCACATATGTGCACATAGTGCTTCGTTCAACGCAACTGAAAGCTGCAAAAGTATGATTGGTATCACACTACAAAAGTCCTACGTGTTCTATTTTTTCCTAAACTGGAATCTTTTTTGTTGAGAAAAAGGTACTCACCCCGTTATCCTCCCACAATTACTTCCCCACTATAGGTTCATGATAAAAATATACGAAACGTTGTTGCGAAGCTCGTTCAGGTACTGTTTCCAATCAATGTT
This sequence comes from uncultured Saprospiraceae bacterium, assembly GCA_937951685.1. Taxonomy (GTDB): domain Bacteria; phylum Bacteroidota; class Bacteroidia; order Chitinophagales; family Saprospiraceae; genus CALFBG01. The sequence continues at coordinate 3,201 of CALFBG010000270.1, forward strand.
GTAGGTACTAAGATACAATTGCAGCAATCAATTGTATTGATACTTCATCCTCCCTTATTTCACTTTTATTTCAATCTATTTATCTAAATACTTCTACCATGAATCTAACTTTCAACAAAAACACATCTTCTTCTGACCATTCCGAATATACAACTCAACAGGCTGATATTTTTAGTCAACTAAATCAGAAAACTGCACAGTTAGCAGTTGTCGGCTTAGGCTATGTGGGCTTGCCCGTAGCCCACGAGTTCGCCAAAAATTTCCGAGTAATTGGTTTTGATATTAATGCTCAAAAAATTAAAATGATGCAAGCGGGCGTTGATCCTGCGGGAGAGATTGAACAGGAGGCTTTTCATAATAAAGATATTCAGTATACGCACGATATGGAAGCGATCAAAGCTGCTAAGTTTTTTGTTGTAGCGGTACCAACGCCGATTGATCAATATAAACAACCTGATCTTAAAGCTTTAAAAAGCGCAACAACTTGCGTCGCTAAAGTATTGAAAAGAGGAGATTATGTCGTTTTTGAATCTACGGTATATCCCGGTTGCACGGAAGAGGTTTGTGTGAAAATTTTGGAAGAAGTTTCGGGTTTGATGCTAAACGAGGATTTTAAAGTAGGCTATTCGCCAGAACGAATCAATCCGGGAGACAAGAAAAACACGATTGATAAAATTGTAAAACTTGTTTCGGGGAGCGACGCTGCCGCGACGGAAGTGATTGCAAAAGTATACGGTCAGATTATTACGGCGGGGGTTTATCAGGCACCAACGATCAAGGTAGCGGAAGCGGCTAAAATCATTGAAAATACACAACGAGATGTCAATATTGCATTGATGAATGAGTTGTCACAAATTTTTGATAAACTGGGGATTAATACTTACGAAGTACTCAAAGCTGCGGGAACAAAATGGAACTTCCTGAATTTTTATCCGGGACTAGTCGGGGGACACTGCATTGGAGTTGATCCGTATTACTTAATTCAAAAAGCAATTAAAACGGGACATAATCCAATTTTGATTTCTGCGGGTAGAACGGTTAATGATGGCATGCCAGCAAAAATTGCACAAAGAATTGTAGCGGAACTTTACAAACGCAATCGAAACCTGATGGATTGCCGTGTCTTAGTGCAAGGGATTACCTTCAAAGAAAATGTAACGGATATTCGAAATTCTAAAGCGGTAGATTTAGTCAAAGAGTTACAACGCTTAGGTTGTAAGGTAGACGTTGTCGATCCACTCGCTAGTCCCAAAGAATTGAGAATGCATTACGGGATTGAATTGACCCCGAATCCAACGAATAATTACGACGCTGTCGTCGTCGCAGTGAGTCACGATGAATACCAAAGTTTGGAAGAACTGGACTATCTCCGAATGACCTGCTGGAATGCTTTTATCTACGATATTAAAGGGATTTTAAAAAAGAAGATTAAAAAAATTGATTACTTCTCTTTGTAAAAAGAGCTTGGTCAAACATAAACTAACCAAATAAAAATAAGGCATGTCTAATCGTTTAGACATGCTTTTTCATTTTAAATAAATAATTCTAAAAATTATTACCTTTGGAGTCTTTAAATAACTTCTTCGTTTGAAAACTAATGAATTGAGGCTCAAAATGAAGATAGGCTAAGCATACAACTGCTTTCAAAAGTTAAAATAAAATATGGCACTAAAAATTATTTCCTACAATGTCAACGGTATTCGAGCTGCCGTAAAGAAAGGATTCTTAGATTGGATGGAAGCGGGGCAGTACGATATCGTCTGTTTACAAGAGACGAAAGCCATGGAAGCACAGGCACCCGTCGAAATGATCGAAGCATTAGGTTACCAACATTATTGGCATTCTGCGGAGAAAAAAGGATATAGTGGCGTCGCTATTTTTTCGAAAGTTGCACCAGATCAAGTGGTCGTAGGCTGTGGAATTGAAAAATATGATCGAGAAGGAAGAGTCATCCGTGCGGATTACGGGGATTGGACCATTCTGAATTGCTACTTTCCTTCGGGATCTAGTGGCGACTTGCGCCATGAGTTCAAAATGGAGTTTTTAGCCGATTTCTTCGACTGGGTTAAGGTGCTACGTAAAGCGCGCCCCAACTTGATCGTTGTAGGAGATTATAATATCGTTCATACCGAATTGGATATCCATAATCCTGCCCGCAAAGACAATCCATCGGGCTACCGACCAGAAGAGCGCGCTTGGATGACGGATTGGTTAGCTAGTGGATTTACGGATGCTTTTCGATTTGTCCATCCAGAAGAAAAGGCTTATAGCTGGTGGAGCTACCGCGCTGGATCTCGAGGTAAAGATAAAGGTTGGCGGATAGATTATCAATCCGTTGCAAATAGCCTACAGGCTAAAATAAAAAATGCACAACAACTTAAAGATGCTGTGCATTCGGATCATTGCCCCGTTTTATTGGAAATTGATCTTTAGCTTTTATTACGACGAGGTATGAAGGTGCTTAACTAGCAAGTAGGTATGCTTGTTTCGCTTTTCTAAATAAAAAGATTAATTGCTTGCGTTGTCGCTGAATTGCTTGCATGGTATCCGCTTGTTCTCGAATGGCAACGAGCTTTTTCCAACGTTCTTGATCTTCCTGATATCGCTGGTAGTAATTGAGTGCAAACCATCCGCTAGTTGGTAAAGACAAAGCGTAAATGGCGGTTGCAAAAATAGACTGCGTCCAATAGGCAAAGCATAAAATCTGCCCAGGGTAAAAAAGAAGAAAGCACAACACTCCGAAACTTAATAGCATCGAACCATAGAAATCCGCTCTCGGGGTTAATCGGTTCGCTAAAATCTTAGGTAAGCGATATAATATATAATTGCTCAGGAAACCGTAAAGAAAAATGGGGGCTGCCAAGAGGTAAAAAAATAAAGGTAAAGTCCGTTGCAAATCGTATCGATGAGTTTGGTTGCGGAGCCATTGATCTTTGATGTTGTACAGGCGTAAAGATTGCTGGTAGTAGCGCATCCGCAAACGAATCATTTCTAGTTTTTCTGGAAATTTTTTATGAAAATAATGCACTGCCGCAATGATTTTTTTTCTCGTATTGAAATCTATTTCTTGGGTATAATTGCCCGCCACTTTGAATTGATGCAATTCTTCTTTATACAAGGATTCAATATCAAAAATTAGGCTTTCAAGTTGCTCTTCTTCAATAATAATGGTACGGTCCGCAATTTCTTTTTCAATGCGTTTTGTCAATAGATTGACCGCTTTTGCAGCTTGTGTGCGGTGTAACTCGGCGTAGGCTTGAGCAGGAATGGCTGCACCAATATTGATGTATACTTCACTACGGAATTTATGCGGATTACTATAGTTGAGACCAATCGGAATCAACTGAGTATCCAAGGTGTAGTTCGAAGCGGCTTCCGCACCCATGACAATGCGGGCAGTTCCTTTTTTGACCGGTCGCATACGATACGCTGTCTTGCTAATCCCTTCCGGAAAAATTAGCATCGCTTTTTTTTCAAGCAACATTTGTTGATAAGCTTCGATTAAGGCTGGATTTTTGTGAGTCAATTTGGGCGTAAAAGCTTGTCGATAGATAGGATTCATATTCAGTTTAGCTAAAATCCAACGGCGAAAAGGCGTATTGAAAGCTTCGCCCCGCGACAAAAAATGTAACGGAACATCCAAAACACAGGCTAAAAGAATGGCATCCATAAAGGCGCTTTGATGGTTCGCAACAAAAACTAAAGGTCGGTTTTTGGGAATGGTTGCTAAGTTGGTCGTATAAATATTTTTGAAATAGATTTTAACCGCCAACTTGAAAATTGATTTCATGATTTTGTAGAACATAGCTTTTTAAGTTTTCTGAATAATCTAGTTTTATCGCAAGGAAGCGCTCCAAATGGATCGAGATAAAACTAATAACGCTACAAACATAAGCGCAAATACCAGCATTGGACAAACTAGAAAAATAAAAAAACGTATTTTTCGCGGCGGATATTTTTTTTGTAAAAAATTGATAAATAGTCTATTATGGTTACTAAAAGGGACTTTTGTTTTTGTCAATTATTTTTTTAATATAATAAAAGAACGCCCGAAGAAATACTTTTTTGTGTGAATACGTTAATTTGTCCTATCGTTTAATAAATAGGAACGCTTGATCTGCGCATCTACCTCAACACAAAAACTACTTCAACACAATAGACTTATTTCTTCAGCCTAAAACAGGAGGAATTCTTCAAAACGAAACCAGATCATATTTTATGATATATTCCGTAATCCGGTAAAATTATTACGCTAGGGGCGATAATTTTAGAGCCGCCACTCAAAATGCTTTGCTTATGAATAGAAAAGAATTTTTATCAAAACTAGGAATAGGAGCAGCCTTCGTGTTGACTTCAACTTGCTTAGGAAGTTGCACAAAAGATAATGCGGCTTTAGATAATATTGATTTTACGCTAGACCTTGATGCGCCAGCCAATACCAGCCTTTTACAAAATGGTGGCTATATCGTCCAATCTAGTGTCGTCGTTGCTAAGAATAATAATGGTGCTTACGTTGCGGCCACCCAAATTTGTAGCCATGATGACTTAGTCGAAGTGACGTTTAAAAATAATGAATTTTATTGCACGGCTCACGGCGCTCGTTTTGATCAACAAGGAAATGGCTTAAATAGTAACGGATCAAAAGGAATACGGACATATCAGACGGAACTTAGCGGTAATATATTACGGGTTTTTTCCTAATTTAGTCTTAAATTGGAGACAAATACTAAAAACATCCTTTTTTATGAAAATCAGTTTAGCGATTAGTTCCCTTTTGGGTATGTTCTTATTATTGAGTATGGTAACAAATGCACCTACCAAACAATGGAATAGTGAGGATAATCTATACGATGTACTTTTTGCCTTGGGAGAAACGAAACCTAAGCATTATATCCAAGGTACGCCCGAGCAAATCAAGCAAGGTGAAGAAATCATCAAAGAAGGAAGAACCCATCGCATGGGAAAACGGAGTCGCCGCGTTAGTAAATACTATATGTGTACGACTTGTCATAACGTTGAGCAAGAAGATCCAGACTTGAGGGTCAGCAACCCAGAAACAAGATTAGATTACGTCAAAGCTAAAGGGATTCCTTTCTTACAAGGCAGTACGTTTAAAGGCATCGTCAACCGCGAAACTTGGTATAATGATGATTACGTCAAAAAATATGGCGCAGAAAAAATAGGAGAAGCACACGAAGATTTACGCAATGCGATCCAACTTTGCGCAGTAGAATGTGCGCAAGGTCGTAAAATGAAAGATTGGGAAGTCGAATCCGTATTAGCATATTATTGGAGCTTGCAATTTACCTTGGGTGATTTGAATTTGTCTTCGGAAGAAATGAGGGAATTAAATCAAGCAATGGTGCAGCGAGGAGATACTAGAAAAACGCTTAACTGGCTAAAAAGTAAGTACGCCCAAAAATCTGCGGCGACCTTCTTCGATCCACCGCCGAGCAAACACACTGGCTACGAAGGTTTAACGGGCGACCCTACCCGTGGAAAAGATATCTACGAATTGAGTTGTTTGTTTTGTCATCAACCGGGCGGCGTGTCGCACTATCTGCTCGATGATAAAAAACAATCTTTCCAGCATTTGAAAAGTAAAATTCCTAAGGATACACATTTCTCTTTGTACCAAATCATAGCGTATGGTACTTATGCCATTCCGGGACATAAACCCTACATGCCGCACTATCCGTTGGAGCGAATGAGTAAACAACAAGTGGAAGATCTTCGCGCTTACATCGAGCAGCAAGCAGAGTAAGTCGCAGCATACCAAAAATGAATCTTTGATAAATATTAAAACATTACAGAAAACCCCCGTTATCGAATGAAAAAATTAACGATTATTGCCCTTATATTAGTGATGGCTGGTGCTGGTTTTGCTCAGACCTCAGGTTTCGATTTTGCTTATCGTACGTTTAGAGGTACTCGAGTAGTCAACGGTCACTCCGTAGAAATGCATCGAAATGGTGAATTAGATTTTTTAATCAGTCATCGCTTTGGTAGCCTGAATGGTGGTGCCTACGAATTATTTGGTTTGGATCAGGCTACCATTCGGTTTGGTTTAGAATATGGTCTTAAAGATTGGATCAATATTGGGGTGGGACGTAGTTCTTACGGTAAACATTACGACGGGTATTTAAAAATGCGATTTTTGCGACAAGCAGAAGGTGGAAGTTGGGTGACTTTGACGGGCTTAAGTTCTGTTGCGATTAATACTTTACGGCAAGACGATTATAATACTTTCGCCAGAAGATTGTCCTTCAATTATCAATTGTTGGTCGCGCGTAAAATAGGCGAAAAATTTTCGGTTCAATTGATGCCGACTTTTATTCATTATAATCTAGTCTTCGATGCCGACGCTAAAAATGACCTATTTACTTTAGGCGTTGCGGGAAAATGGCAAGTAACCAAAAATTTGGGGTTGGTGGTAGAGTACTATCCTAAAGCACCCAATGCCTTACCCGAGGTGAACAAAGGTGCCTTAGCAATTGGATTCGATATCAACACTGGAAGTCACGTTTTTCAATTACACCTAACCAATACCCAAGCGATGATCGAAAAAGCATTCATCGGTGAAACGACGGGCGATTGGATGAACGGTGATATTTATATGGGCTTCAATATCTCTAGAGTTTTCAAATTGAAAGGTCGAAGATATTAACCGTAAAAAAATAAAAGCACTCTTAGAAATTAGGAAGGCTTAGTTACCATCTTTTTCAGGCGATGGTGCCATCTAACAATAAAGCGGTATCGAAAGACTTCGATACCGCTTTATTGACTCATGGAGCTTTAAAAAAGCAGCTTATAACTCGTTAATCTTAGTAATTAAGTTATCCGTTTCTGCGTGATTTAAATTATTTTCCTTTGCTAAAGCAACCGCTTTATTTGCCGTTTTTAACGCTTTTTTCTTCTTACCTAATTTGTAATAAAGAGCTGCTAAAGTATCATTGTTGTAATAATTGCTTTCTCTTTTGATGGATTCTTTTGCCCACCGTACGGCTTGCTTTAATTGCTTCTTATTATCAATGACTTCGTAGAACGTCCAAGCCGCATCGTTGAGCTGATCGGTGGTTGCTTTCTTCTTGTATTTCTTGAAAAACTTAACGGCAGATTTCGCATAGTTTTCGCGATCACCGGCTTGTCGGTAATACATCAGACGGAAATTAGCCGATAAGATTTTTGCTTCGTCTTCAGGATAAGCCTTTGCAAAAAGGACGTCGATTTGTTCCAGTGCAGAAGCATCCTTGCTATCGTAAATTTTATTATAAATCAATTCTTGCACTCTGCCCGCAACGGTAGGTTTACCGTACATCTCTTCAAAGCGCGCTTTGTTGTCGATCAAGTATTCAAACATTTTAGAATCCGTATCGGCTAAGAAGGTAAATAAGAACCGCATATTTTCGGTCGTACTCCAATCTTCTTGTGTCGCCAAATACTCGTCTGCAATCTTACTGTGCGAACCGTCCATCGCTTCCCAACGTGCCTTGGCGTAACTGTGCAAAAAGGCTGGCTCGCGGTTGCCATCATTATATTTCTTTTCTAAAGAGGACAAACTCTTTCCCGGACTCAAGGCAACGTCCGCTAACTCTAATAATTGAGGCACCGTGTGATAACCTGCCGCTCGATGCACTAAAGAACCATCTCCTGCAATGAATAATAATGTAGGATAAGCTTTGATATTATATTGTTCTGCAATCGCAACCCCTTCCCCTTTTTCCATGTCCATTTTGATGTTCACAAACTTATCGTTAAATAAATCACCAATGGCTTTTTGTGGGAAAATATCACGGGTCATTTTTTTACAAGGACCACACCAAGTCGTATAGGCATCTAAGAACACCACTTTATTTTCACTAGCGGCTTTCGCCAAAATTTCTTTCCACTTGAGGTTTTTGCTAAAACTAACGCCATCTTGTGCGGCTACGCTAGTCGCAGTCAGGCTAATTAGGATAAAAAGGAGCAGGATATTTTTCATATTTTTAATTCAATCGTTTATGAGATGATATTGAAGCTATTTTAGAACAACTTTATTAGAATTCATTAGCATAAGCTAAGCTAAAATTGTGCCCAAGCATTTACTTACGCTTTTTGTTTTTGTTCAATTTTTTTAATTAACTGCATAATGTGGTCTTTCGCATTTCTATCCTTGCCCGTCAATTCAAATGCTTTTTTCGCAGCGGCTAAGGCTTTATCATTTTTACCATTAAGAAATAAAATACTAGCATAGGTCTGGTAATACTGGAACAAACCACCATTTTCAGTCGCTTTTTTAGCGTATTGTTCTGCTTTTTTTAAGGCTTTTTTGTTCTCGGTAAAGGTGGTGAGAAGATCCGTCGCGAGGGTATTCAATTTAGCGGCATTATTCTTAACTTCTTTTTTAGCAAAAAGATTGCTCGCTTTCAAATAAGCTTTTGCATTTTCAGTTGCTTGGTAGAATTTTAAATCTGCGTGCATGGCAAAGTTAGCGGCTTTTGCGGGGAGGTTTTTCTTCATTTTCGTTTTCGCCTCTTTGTGCAAATCTTCACTTTTAAATTCAATGGCTTTCGCTGCCGTTTTTTGGCAAGCACTTTCGATCACTTTTTCAACGGAAGCGGCATCGTTGAGGGCTGTTATTCCATCACGATGTTCAATAAGTAGCTTGAAAATTCTAGAATCGGCTTCGGTCGTCGCTGCCAAAATGAAATTAAGGTTCTCTGGTGTTGTTAAGTCTTTTTGCTCCTTGAGGTAGTCATTGGCTACTTTTAAGCTCGATTTACCCGATTTATTCAAAGCTTTGACGTAAGCAAGTACAAATGCTGGATCCCGTTTACCATCCGCATAGTCTTTTTCAAAATCTTTACTTTTATCAATCTTACTCGCTACAAATTTCCCTAGTGCTACAAATTTATCGGCAGGTTGCGCACCTTTTACCTTGTGTAATACTTTACCGTTATTGTCGATAAAATATAAGGTAGGGAAAGCAGATACGGGATATTTTTTACCAAATTTGAGTCCTTCTGTCTTTTCCATATCTATCTTCACGTTGACAAAATTTTCATTGTAATAATCCCCAACGGCTTGCTGCGTAAATACCATTTTAGCCATGCGTTTGCAAGGACCACACCAAGTCGTATAGGTGTCAATAAAAATGGGCTTGTCTTGTGCCTTGGCTTCGGCTAAAGCTTCTTCCCAGCTTCCGTGAAAAAATTCAATTCCTTGTGCTTGTATCGTTGTATTTTGCCATAAGAAAGCTAGCAAAATGAAACCAATTGATCTGATCATGAAATGTCGTTTGTATTGAAATAAATACAAGATAAGAAGATTAGCACTTTAATGCATCAGCGATTGTTCGTTTAGGAGACATTGGGTTTTATTTTATGACAACTTTAACAAATCACATGGCGAAAATTTGCGATAAAGCAACAAATTACCAATGGATAAGGTCATAAAAAGTATTATTTCGAATGGTTTTGTCGCTAGTTTTAGAACTATTCTTTCTGTAAATAACTTTGGATACTTATTTGCGAGAAAACTATAAGAAGGCAAGAAATTACAGATTTATTTCGTTGTAAAGCTGCTTATTCGCTGCGACGAAATAAGGTTAACCGAGGGAGGTTTTAAACCTTTTGCCCAGGGAAAGGTCTAAAAAGGGAAATGACACGAGCTGTAGTGAAGAATCGTGTCACCATTAATTTAATACATAGTAAGTCAACTAAACCTATGTTGCAGTGTATTTTAGAATCTATTCGACTTACGTTTAATGCTAAAGTAAAATGGAAAAAAGTAAAAATATACAACATTTGTACTGGCGTGCAGGGTTTGGTTTGAACGCAGAGGAGTGGAACGTAAAGCAGGGGCTTAGTGTAGCGCGTTGCGTAAATCTGCTTTTCGCGGAAGCGAAGGAAGCCAGTCAAGTTGCGGCGAATACACCTTGGGAAGCAGGGCACCGGAAGCGAGCAAAAAAGTTGTCAAAGGCAAAAAAGCAAAAGATTAGAGCGCGGCAGCAGGAATTGTTGAAGACCGAAAACTTCAATTGGATTGCTAAAATGGCGGCACCAGACTCAAGTGCCTTGCTAGAAAAAATGACCTTGTTTTGGCATGGACATTTTGCTTGCGTTTTTAAATATGGAAGTACTGCAATTAATCAACTGAATACCATTCGAACACACGCCTTGGGTAATTTTAAAGACTTGGTTTTGGCAATTGCGAAGGATCCTGCGATGATTAAGTTTTTAAATAATCAACAAAACAAGAAAAGAAGCCCCAACGAAAACTTTGCTCGTGAACTTTTAGAATTGTTTACCATTGGTCGTGGAAATTATCAAGAAAAAGATATCAAGGAAGCGGCGCGTGCATTTACCGGTTGGCATATTGATCAGGATGGGAAATATTATTTTAGAGAAAAGCATCACGATTTTGGAGAGAAGCAATTCATGGGACAAACGGGAAATTTTGATGGCGAAGCAATCATTGATATTGTGCTACAACAAAAAGCTACGGCTCAATTTATTTGTAGCAAGATCTATCGCTATTTTGTCAACGATATTCCCGACGAAAAAAGAATTAAAACCTTAGCCAATGCTTTCTACGAAAGTAATTATGATATTGAAAAACTGATGCGGACGATCTTTACTAGCAAATGGTTTTATTTTAAATCTAATCGCGGGACAAAGATTAAGTCTCCAATCGAATTACTGGTCGGCATTATGCGGAGTCTAAAGGTCGAATTTAAAGAACCTCGCACCGTTTTATTTATTCAAAAGGCTTTAGGACAGATTTTACTCAAGCCGCCAAACGTAGCTGGTTGGGCTGGTGGTAAAAACTGGATTGACAATTCTACATTAATGCTGCGCCTAAATATGGTGACTTACTTAATGATGGCTACGGAAGTGGATTTTAAAGTGAAAGAAGAATTTGAAGCGTCGATGCGCAATAAGCGTATGGATAAAATCAAAGCAACGATCGACCTAGCACCAATTGTTGATACTTTCGCCAAATTGCCAGAAGATCAAGTTTTTGCGGCGCTGGGGAAATATTTATTACCAATAGAAGTAACTGCGTTGAAAAATCAGATTTTACCCTTTACGGAAGTCGGTACTACGCCAAAAAGTCGCATCCAACTCTTGACGATGTGGTTGATGTCCTTGCCGGAATACCAGTTGTGCTAAGGCTTTAAAAACAACTTCACAGTTTTATTTTGAAAAAACAAGTGCTTAACGTTTAATAATATGGATCGTAGAAAGTTTTTAAAATCAACGGGATTGGCTTCGAGCGCACTGATGGTGCCTGCTTTTTTGAAAGCTTTTTCAGCGCCTTCAATTGGAGGAAGTCGCTCTGGGAAGAAGTTAGTAATTGTGCAGCTTTCTGGTGGCAATGATGGTTTGAACACAATTATTCCTCATCGGAATGATCTTTATTTTAAGTTGCGGCCGACCTTGGCATTGAAGCAAAACGAAATATTGAAAGTAGATGATGAATTGGGATTTAATAAAGCTTTGGCTCCGTTGCGGAGTTTGTACGATGAAGGTTTGATGTCCGTCATTAATAGCGTCGGTTATCCCAATCCAGATCGCTCGCATTTTCGATCGATGGATATTTGGCATACGGCGAGTAATAGCAACGAATATCTTAGTACTGGTTGGTTGGGGCGTTACTTGGACAGTAATTGTGATGCTTGTGATACAAGTTACCACGCCTTGGAAGTAGATGATAGTTTGAGCTTAGCCATGAAAGGTACAAAAAATGCAGGCTTTGCAATGAGTAATCCTCGCCAATTACAACGTACGGCAAAGAATAAATTTTTGCGTACGATTGGAAGTCATGCGCCACATCACGAAGAAGAGAATATTGCGTATTTGTATAAAACGATGATTGATACACAAGCATCTGCCAACTACTTATACCAACAATCTAAAGTCCATAAATCTAAAGTAAAATATCCTCAAAATTCTTTTGCTAAAGACTTAAAGCAAATTGCGGAGTTGATTACGGCAGATACGGATACTAAGATTTACTACGTTAGTATGTCTGGTTTTGACACCCACGTTTATCAGCGGAGCAAGCAAGATCGCTTGTTGAAGAATTACGCAGAAGCAATGGCGGCATTTGTCAAAGATTTGAAATCCAATGGTTTGTTAGATGATACTTTGATTATGACTTTCTCTGAATTTGGTAGAAGAGTAAAACAAAATGCTAGTGGGGGAACCGATCATGGAACGGCGAATAATGTTTTCCTCATGGGCGGCAAATTAAAGCAAAAAGGATTTTTTAATGCTGCGCCAAAGTTGAGTAAATTAGATCAGGGGGATTTAATCTACGAGATTGATTTTAGAAGGATCTATGCGAGTATTTTGGAAGATTGGTTGCAGACGGATGCGAATGCAATTCTAGGTAGAAAATTCGACAAATTATTACTTTAAGGAAATCTATTATTGCCCGACCAAAGTAGGCGATATGCTAATTGTTTAGCGAGGAAAGCTCGTCAGTACAGCATCGGGTTTTGGGAGACACAAATAGTTTAGTTCTTCTAAGCTTCCATGAAAAACGTTGAGGTCAACATCTCCTTCGATTCCTGCTACGCGACCTCGATTCCCGTATTGCCAAAAATGCCAACGATTGCCCGCAATTTCAGGTTTTTGCTTGCTGTAGCGCGCCAACCAAATTGGGTACTGGTCAAAATGTCCAGCAAGGTAACGATAGTAGAATTTCAAATTCGTATAAATAATGGGGCGAATCCGATAGTGCGTTTCAACGATATCGAGCCAGGTTTGCATTTGTGCACGCAATTGCTCGGGCGAAGCACCGTCGATCGTTTCAACGTCCAAAACGGGGGGTAAATCTCCATCGCTCATCGAAACTTGTCGGATATAGTGCTGAGCTTGCCGCTGACCATCTATATTGGCGCGAAAAAAGTGATAAGCACCTCGTTTGAGCTCGACGCGTTGTAATTCCTGCCAGTTGAACGCAAATAAACTATCAATTAGGGTTTCTCCTTCCGATGCTTTGACAAAGCTGAAGGATATATTTTGACGAGCTACTTCATCCCAATTGATGTAGGACTGATAATGAGAAACATCTATTCCGTGCACCGCGTAGGCTTCCATTCTTTCCGTAATTGGTTTACAAGAAAAAAAGACTAAAAGGAGCATGATCGTCGAAATAATGTACTTCATAGAGAAAGTGCTACATACAAGCGTTACTTAAAACTATTTCATTTGTCTTGGTACTTAGAGGGCGTTTAAGTTATGTTGTTCTTTGATAGAACGTCAATATATTTAAAAAATGTGCTTTTTAGGTAGAAAATACTTCAAACTATACTATTGACGACAGTTTTCATATCTCTAAATGGAAGGGTATTGGGGCGTTGTAGCCAATTGTCGGGCGACCATTTTGCGAGCTGATCTACGAGGTGTACAATGTAAGCATGTCGAGAATAATCAGCATGATTTGGGTAGCTAGCGTGTACCACTTCGCCGTGTAGTAGTACCAAGTCTCCTTTTTTGACTACGATTGGAATCATTTCTGCTAAAGCCCAATCTGCTTCCGGTATGGCTGCTTTCTGTAATGTAACAAATTTTGTTCCACTATTATCTTTACGACGAACGTAGTGCTTGCGCAATCCATAGCTGCGGTGAGAACCGGGAATGGCGCATAAACAACCATTTTCAACGTTGGCGTCTTCTAGTGCAACCCACGCGCCGAGGCAAGTGGCGGGCTCCGTCAGTAAGAAGGTGGAGTCCATGTGAGGATTCACTTTTGCACCAATATTGGCTTGTTTGAAAATGTATTGGCTTTGTACAATCGTTGGTTTTGATAAGCCTAGATCTTGGGTGATTTCGTAGAGTGTTTGCTGGTAACTAAATCGTTCAAAAAGTGGATCTTGATCGTGGAGCGCGTGTCCAATCTTATTGATGGCATATTCCTTTGCTACTTGCAATTGTCCTTGCGAGTCGAAAGCAGCCTCTTCGAAGAAGCAACGAATTTTATCCGCACTTTCTAAGAAGTATTCGTCGAGGTGTTGGCTTTGGTTTTCGGTTGTAAATATTTTTAATGCTTCGTTGGGAAAGTCTGCAATAATTGCTTCGATACGTGTTTTTAGTAAATCGATGGTCGAAGCGTCAGCATAGTTTGCTACGACGAGATAACCTTCTTTTTCAAAAAAGTCAATTTGGGTCTTGCTTAAGTAAGCCATTATAATTTTATACTTTTGTAGAAAGGCAGTGTTGCAACCGTTGGAAGCGACATTCCTAAATTTTTTGCTACTCTTCTCGAACCTGTTTAAGGTTGGAAATAGGGAGTTTTACATTCACTAGATGATTAAAAAATGACGACACTTCGACAAGCTTTTTTGAACCATATGGCACAGACGAGTGCTTTCCCACTGATGCTGGAAATCGATCATGCAGCCGGTGTTTACTTATACGATAAAGATAATAAATCTTATTTGGATTTAATTGCTGGGATTGGTGTAAGTTGCTTGGGGCATTGTCATCCCAAAGTAGTTGCAGCGATTAAGGCGCAAGCCGACTTGTACTTGCATACCATGGTTTACGGAGAATACCTATTATCCCCTCAAATTCGATTGGCAGATTTGTTGACGAGTCATTTACCACCGAGTTTGGATAGCGTTTACTTTGTAAATTCTGGGACGGAAGCGACGGAAGGAGCAATGAAACTGGCGAAGCGTTATACGGGGAGAATGGAATTTATTGCTTGTAGAAATGCCTATCACGGCAGTTCGCAAGGTGCTGCCAGTTTGATGGACGATCCTACTTTTGTACAAGCATACCGACCCTTGTTACCCGGAATTAAACATATCGAATTCAATTGTGAGTTCTGCCTAAGAACCATCACGGAGCAAACGGCAGCGGTGATCGTCGAAACGGTACAAGGAGAATGGGGCGTGCGCCGACCCCATGGCGATTACCTCAAAAAGCTGCGTCAAAAATGTACGGCGACGGGTACCTTATTGATTTTAGATGAAATTCAAGCGGGTTACGGTCGTACGGGGAGTTTGTTTGCCTTTGAGCAATATGGTATAGTGCCAGATATTTTATTACTAGCGAAAGGAATGGGTGGAGGTATGCCGATTGGTGCGTTTGTCGCAAGTCAGGAAATAATGAAAGTATTGTCGTTCAATCCAATCTTAGGGCACATTACGACCTTTGGTGGTCATCCGGTTAGTTGTGCGGCGGCTTTAGCAACTTTAGAAACGCTACTAGCAGAAGACTTGATTGGTCAGGTTAAGGAAAAAGAAGCACTTTTTAGATCCTTGTTGGTGCACCCTGAGATTCGTGAGGT
Source organism: uncultured Saprospiraceae bacterium (assembly GCA_937951685.1). Lineage (GTDB taxonomy): Bacteria > Bacteroidota > Bacteroidia > Chitinophagales > Saprospiraceae > CALFBG01. Next base: position 18,486 of record CALFBG010000270.1, read on the forward strand.
GAGGAGTGCGGGATTGATGATGGCGGTAGAGTTATCCGATTTTGATTTCGTGCAAGCGGTAATTAAAGATTGTTTGGAAGAAGGGTTGATCATTGATTGGTTTTTGTTCAACAGTTGGAGTTTGCGCATAGCACCACCGTTGATTATTAGTGCTGAGGAAATTCGAAAAGCGTGTGCCATTATTATAAGGGCATTGGATCGAAATACAGCGGCGTAGTTATTGGCTCAAAAAAAGGCAGAAAAGCGAGTGTCGCTTTTCTGCCTTCAAAAGATTGCAAAAAAATGTACGTTATAATTCTTTTCGTAGTCGAGCTACGGGAATATTAAGTTGCTCGCGGTACTTCGCTACGGTTCGTCGTGCGATGTTGTAGCCTTTTTCGCGAAGAATATTTTTGAGCTTTTCGTCGGAAAAAGGTTTGCGTTTATTTTCGTCGGCAATGATATCGGTCAAAATTTTCTTAACCTCTAGCGTTGAAACTTCTTCTCCACTATCAGTCTGTAAAGATTCCGAAAAGAAATCTTTGAGTCTCTTCGTACCAAATTCTGTTTGTACAAACTTACTATTGGCTACTCTGGATACGGTAGAAATATCTAGTCCTGTAATATCGGCAATATCTTTAAGAATCATGGGGCGCAGTTTTTTCTGATCTCCTGTTCGGAAGAAATCGTACTGGTACTGCATGATGGAATACATTGTCTTATACATTGTTTGTTGACGTTGTCGGATGGCGTCAATAAACCATTTAGCGGAATCGATTTTCTGTTTGATAAATAGTACCGCTTCTTTTTGTTTTTTAACAGAGCGATTATTTTTTTTGTGTACTTGATAAGACTGTAGCATATCTTTATACTGCTCGTTGATACGAAGATCGGGAGCATTTCTTGAGTTAAGGGTAAGGTCTAGTTCTCCTTCGCGGTTGACGATTGTGAAATCTGGGACGATGTAGTGGAGGGTTCTAGAGTTACTATAATGGCCACTAGCAGGCTTCGGATTAAGTTTGAGTATTTCGTCAATGGCTAGTTTAAGCTGCTCTTCCGTGATGCTAAGGTAACGCTGTAATTTCTGATAATGTTTTTTAGAAAACTCATTAAAGTATTCCCCGATAATGCGTTGTCCGAGCCGAAGCGAAGCTTGGTATTCCGGTTCTACGGTTTGTGCTTTGAGGTCTAATTGAATGAGTAAACATTCTTGTAAATCCCGCGATCCGATACCGGGCGGATCAAAACGTTGAATGCAACCGAGTAAAAACGTGATTTCATCGATATCAGCATGGATGTTTTGTGAAAACATTAAGTCATCGATAATTGCACGTGGTTCTCTTCTCAAATAACCATCATCATCAATACTGCCGATAATTTGCTTGGCAATCTTGACTAAGCGTTCATCTTTGAGATCGAGCAGCCCCAATTGCTCTTCCAAGTATTCGTGGAAAGTATGCTCTACGGCGATAGGAATTGTTTTCTCTTCGTCGTCGGCAGAGTAATTATTAGCTTTTAATTTATAACTAGAAGGGTCATCTTCGATGTACTCATTGATGTAATCGTCCAATTCGAATTCTTCTGGCGTAGCAGGCTCTTCCGTTTCAGGCGTTGCATTTTCTTCCGAGTAATTTTCTTCGGAGGATTTGGCGAGTTCCACCATTTCATCGCGTTCTTCTCCTTCCTCTAGGGCAGGATTAGCCTCCAATTCTTCTTTAATACGTTGCTCAAGGGTAGCAGTAGGAATTTGTAGCAACTTCATTAGTTGAATCTGCTGCGGAGACAACTTTTGTAGTAATTTGTGACTAAGATTCTGCTTTAACATGGGAATTATTAGGAATTGCTTCTCTCTAAGAACACTAATTTTTGTAGATTAGTTGCTTAGCTGCGTTATAATGGGGGTTATAGTGCTAGAGATCAATTAATGAATAAATAGTTATCGATATAATGAGTTTTATTAGTGAATTTAAGCGCTGCCATAACGCTTTAAAACAAGGTAATATATTTGCTTCTTTATTGCTTCCGTAACTTGCTTAAACGGATAATCTTTTTCACAATATAAATCTTTTTTTATTAAGATGTTCGATTTGGCTCGACTTTTATCAAAAAATATGCCAATTTATTAAAATCAAATGTAAGATATATTAAAAATAAATATAGTTTTCGAAAAAAATGAAACTTCCGTTGTAGAATAAAAGTAGGGATTGGCTACAGCGTTGTTCCTGTTTTTGGCAAAAAAAAAGGTTTTATAGGGGATTTTACGGGTTATATACAAAAGATGTTGCAGGTATGTGCGAAAGATATTGTGATTCATAAGAAAAAATAAATGTGTATTTTTGTTCAACTTATTTTAACAAAATAATTTTGATATGACGGTCAACGAGAAAATTTCAGCGCTACGAGTGTTGCTGGCAAGTAATAAATTTGATGCTTATTTGATTCCTAGTAGTGATCCTCATCAGAGTGAATACGTCGCGGAACATTGGAGTACGCGGACTTGGTTATCTGGTTTTACGGGATCGGCGGGGACGGTTGTAGTTACTGCTTCACACGCTGGACTTTGGACGGATTCTAGGTACTTTTTGCAAGCAGAAGATGAGCTTGCTAGTTCAGAAATGGTGTTGCATCCGCAGCAAGTTCCGCACGCGCCGGAACATTTACAATGGTTGTTAGCAGAACTACCAGAAGGGGCAACTGTTGCCTGCGATGGTAATCTATTTTCAATTGCTCAAATCCGTGGAATTGAACAAATATTGGCCTCTAAAAAGATCAAACTGGATTATCACAAAGATTTACCCGGCGAGATTTGGAAAGACCGTCCTGGCTTACCGAAGCATCCCATTTTTGAACATGACTTGAAGTATGCCGGTTTGAGTAGGGTAGAGAAACTAACGCAAATCAGAACGGCAATGAAGGCACAAGGCGCCAATTATCATTTGGTTTCTACGCTCGACAACATTGCTTGGATTTTTAATATTCGATCGAACGATGTGGATTGTAATCCCGTGACGATTGCTTACGCAGTCATTGGTGAAACGGAAGCCTTTTTATTTATTGATGCGGTCAAAGTCCCCGCTGCTTTACGGACTAGTTTTGCCGCAGATGGTATTCAATTTCATCCTTACGATGGCTTGGAAAGTTTCTTGGGAGACTTATCAGAAAATATTTTATTGAACCCGATGACGACGAGTGTAAAAGCATTTAATAGTATTCGCGGTGCGCAGATTATGGAAGGAGCTACTATTTCGATGTCGCTTAAGGCCATTAAAAACGAAGTAGAAGTTGGACACATCAAAGATGCGATGGTTAAAGATGGCGTTGCTTTGACGAAGTTATATCGTTGGTTAGAGGCGGAACTTGATCAACGTGAAATTCCAGAGACGGAGATTGCGGAACAGTTGGCAGCGTTCAGAAAAATGCAAGGCGATTATCACGGAGAAAGTTTTGCAGCAATTGTTGGTTACCAAGGAAATGGTGCGATTGTTCACTATCGTGCCATGGAAGGAAAATGTGCAATGGTGAAAAAAGAAGGAATTCTACTTTTAGATTCTGGTGGTCAGTATTTAAACGGGACGACGGATATTACGCGTACGACGGCACTGGGTACCGTTACCGCAGCACAAAAGCAGCATTATACTTTGGTTTTGAAAGGGCATATTGCGCTGGCGAAGATGCAATTTCCGCGAGGAACGGTTGGTATTCAATTAGATGCAATTGCGCGACAATACTTGTGGGAAGAAGCGTTAAATTATGGACATGGGACGGGACATGGAGTTGGTTTCTTTTTGAACGTCCACGAAGCGCCACAGGGTTTTGCGGCGAGCACAACGACGAGCAGGGGAAAGACTGCCTTAGTACCGGGGATGTTTACTTCTAATGAGCCAGGATTCTACAAAACGGGGGCGTATGGCATTCGGATTGAAAATTTGGTTTTAACTCGTGAAGCTATCAAAAATGAATTTGGAGATTTCCTAAAATTTGAAACTTTAACGTTGTTTCCCATTGATCAAAGTTTGATTGAAAAATCAATGCTTACGCCGCGCGAGATAGCTTGGTTAAATGATTACCACGCATTGGTTTTTGAAAAGTTAGCGCCAGCAGTTGATGCAGCGGAAAAAGCTTGGTTGAAAGAAAAATGTGCTAAATTATAGCAAGTGCAAATTGATGGTCATGAATTTAGCAAGCGATCACAAAAAAGACTACTTGGAACAACGATGCTCCAAGTAGTCAAAACACTCAAATCAAATTTCTTGCAGTGCTAAGTAGGTTTACCTACTTAGGCAGCATAAAGACTTATTTTTGGATAAGCATGATTTTGGTAGCCAAGTTTTGCCCATTTGCGCTAAGCGTATAGACGTAAGTTCCGTTACCAAGCTGACTCGCATCAAGGGTTACACTTCCTTTGCTATTACTAAGGTTGGTACGCTGAATAATTTTTCCATTAAGATCAAACACGGCTAAATGCGCATTTTGAATATTTGCAGGTAGCACGTAATCAATGGTAGTCGTTTGAGCAAAAGGATTCGGGCGATTTTGCCCGAGGACTACAGTTTGAGAAAACGCCTCTCCCTCCTTATTTGCTGGCGCAACGGCACTATCTGTTCCGAGTAGCATGGCTTCGATGCGTTGTAATCGGTCTTCTAGTGCTGTGATTTTTTCATTTTGGTGGTCAATGATTGTTTGTTGCTCTTTAACGGCTTCGGTCAATAGCGGAATGATTTCGGTGTATTTGATTCCGATGAGCTCACTCTCTGCGATGGTCGTTGTGACTTCAGGAATTACTTTTTGTACCTCCTGTGCGATGAAGCCATAAACTCTACCTTGTGGGAAAACCTTATCTGGAGCCGCCGCAGCGTTGTATTCGTAGCTTACCCCGTTTAATTGTTTTACCAGATCAATGGCTTGAGGAATGCTTTGGATGTTTTGCTTCACTTTGCGATCAGAGAGTACGGTCCAAGAACCCGTAACCAATCCAGAACCTTCGAAGATCAACTGTAAGCCAGAACCACCGACGTTGCTTCCCATGCGGAGTAAACGCTTAGAACAAGGACTCGAAGCCGTATTTCTGTAATTGAAATTGAGGTCTCCTTCGCCCCACAAAATAGTAGGTACTTTTTTATCCATGCCCATGGTGACTAAATACTTGGCACTAGTTTGAGCCCGAAAACCATATAGTTTACAAGAAGAACCATCTGTTGCTCCTGTTATTGCAGCCCGATTATTATCTAGGTTATCTGCCGTTGTACCTGCATCTGTTAAGAGCGAAGCACTTCCTACCACATCGAATGTACTGATAGGGGTAGTTGTATTGATTCCTGCCCGATTAGCGGTAAAATCTCCGAAAATGAGCGGTGTTCCAGCCCCCGAATTAATGTATAGTTTTTGGCTAAAATTTCCAGCATTTTCTCCTGCTCGCCAGCCGATGAAAACATTCCCATCTC
>CALFBG010000271.1 GCA_937951685.1 uncultured Saprospiraceae bacterium
ACTACTTACTGTGAACCAGATAATGATGGATGGTATTATTTTTATAATCCATTAGAACCCGGCAACTACCTTTTTGCCATTAAGAATAACGGTGCGAGTCCGAATACCGTTGCCATCTCAGATTTGATTGATTACATTGAAATCAAAGTTGCACCAGATCCTAATACGCGCTACGTGACGGGTGGGAATCAAGCGACCGTTGTGATGGAAAGAGATTGGAGTGTGATTTACAAAGGAACACCAACGACGGGAAGTAGCTTTGATGTGAAGTTTTATTTCCAACAAGATGAAATGGCTAGGTTAGATGCGGCGGCGACGGATATCGTTGATAACGCAACGAGCCCAGTAAGAAATGATTTAGTATGGTTTGGAAAAGCAGGAGGATTGGATGATGGTGATATTTTGGCGACGGGCGTCGTGGGAATGATCGACGTAACAGCTAATAATCCCTTAGGAATTGACGAAGGATTTCCTGGTATCCCAGATGGTACGACGAGTTCAACTGGAAACGGGAAAAACTACGTAGAGTTTGTTGGTTTGACGAATTTGTCGGGTGGTGGTACTGCTGCGATTCAAGTCAGTTACGCCGCCCTTCCCGTAGAGCTTAGCGCTTTTGTTGGTAAAGTGTCGGGTTGTGATAACCAGATTTCTTGGGTGACCGATTCGGAAAAAGACTTCAGTCATTTTGAATTGCAACGCAGTAGTGATGGTCGATTTTTTAAAACCATTACCAAAGTAGCAGCACAAGGCGGAATTTTTACGAAAGCATATCAGTACGTTGATGAACAAGGAGAAAAGATTAGCTACTACCGTTTAGTGATGAAAGATTTGGATGGCAGTATGGAATATTCCAAGGTCATTGTTTTGAACTCAGCTTGTGAAGTGAAAGATGATGCTTTTGTTGTCTTCCCGAATCCAATCGCTGCGGAGCAAGGGGTGTTGAATATCAACTTGGATACTGAAGAGGAAGGAGAAAAGAATTTTGTCATTACCGATATTTTATCGAGAACATTACTGGAACTTTCTTTAGCGGTAGGAGAAGGTAAGAATCGTTTACAAATAGATGTAAGTGATCTTCCTGCTGGCACTTATTTCCTTAATTTAATGGGAAAATCGAATAAAGTAGTTTCGAAGAAATTCATTTTATCGGGAGAGTAGATTTTAGGTTTTTTTCAAATAGTTTTCAAAGAAGAAGCAGGCAGTACGACGATCGTACTGCCTGTTCTTTTTTATAGTAATTTTCAAAGCTTTTTTATCTGCAACTACTTATTGCTGAATAACTATTTTTCCACTATTCATCAAACCTGCGCTGGATTGAATTTTATAAAAATACATCCCCGGCGCTAAATGATTTCGTTCAAATCGAAATTGCTTACCAGAGATTCTTTGCTGATGAACGCGCTTTCCCGCAAGATCATATAAGTCAAATGTTACCGCCTCCTTAATCGCTTCTTCAAATTCAAAGATTACAAAATCTTTTGCCGGATTTGGAAAGACCTTCAACGCATTTTTTGAAGATAGAGGATTCGCATTATTTGATACAACAATCATTTCGTACTCAATAACATGTTGTGTTTTATTGGTAATAATGGGTGGATTGAAATCAAAATAGATCGAAGCACGGTTGTTAATGATCGTTCCTTCTGGAAGCCCTGCTTTTTGTTTTATACTAAATTTGACAAAGCCATGCGAAGCCGCTTCATTAACATTACTATCCGGCAAGAGGATATTATCAAAAGTGAATTCTAAGATGCTACTTTCGTAAAGATCGAAGCTATAAGGATGACTACTACTACCTACGCGAATCGTAGTAGGATCTAGGCTAGGATCTAAATTGTCTTTGATACGGACGGTAAAGGCGGTGTCTGTCCCCGTATTCTGAAATCGAATGAGGTATTCTAACTCCGTACCAGTTTGAATATAATTTTCCTCTCCGTATCCTGTCGGGAAACCTGTTTTGTCATTGGGGTCAAAAGCCCCTACGTTCTCTTGACAATCAATTGAAATATAACTTGGTGATTCATTTAAAGGATACTCTGGGGGGTAATAGGTGAGGGGGACTTCATTATCGACACATCCAGAAAAGATCAAAGACAAATCATTTGTTAAGTAAGGATGATTAACAACCTGGCCAACGTGCGCTCGATAATTTGAATTATTGGCTGGAACGGAGAGAAACTTACTTTGACCACTGTTAAGCTGGAAATATCCATCTAGCATGATGACTTGATCTTCTATAATGTTATAAGGAAGTTCATTTTGCATATCGCCCGCCCCAATATTTTTGATCTGTAGGATGATTGAATCATTATCACAGTAAACATTTAAATCTATCGTTGCGCCGTCCCAATTGCTAGGAGCATCTATACAAGTAGTATCCGGATAGATATGTGCTTCCGTGCAATGAATGTCTCCAAAGGTAGTTGTATCGCAGGATACGTCCACGTCAATCGTAAAGCTGTTACAAGCTAAGGGAGCTACGGTGCCAAGATCAAAAGTGAATTGATTGCCCGTTTGATTTGTAAAAGGAATAGAGCTGGTATTGTAGGTCAATCCTGGATCTAAAAGCACTTCAACGTAGGCGTTTTCGCCATCAATCGTTCCTTGATTGCAATAATTGACAACGTACTGACTGGTAAAGCATCGTCGCAAAAAGGGAGCGGTAATGTCTACTTCCATTAATGGGCACGTAGTACTTGCTTGTAAGGAAAAATCTATGGTACTACTGGTCTCTAAGGACAAACTTAAAGGAATAGTATCTTGACAAGTTTCCCAATAAGTGCTAGGTGGATTTAAGATTAAGTTGTAATCGCCTAATGGAACTTCAAATTTATAATAACCTAAACTATCGGTTAAAGCAAAATACGTTTTTTCTCCTTCAACTTTTAGAAAAACATTTGCTAAGCCAAGTTCATTGGGATCCGCGGTACAAGATGAATTTATATCTTCGGTGATTCTCCCGTTGATTTCGTGTCTAGGGACTTCTCCTAAGCTATCTGTTTTGATGAGATAGAGTTGATTGGGGAACATAAACCCTCCAATGGCAAAACCGTCGTCCTTGGTTTTTACCATTGCAGCCGCCTTTTCCGCATTGATAGAGCATCCAAATTTTCTATACCAAATGATCTCCCCTGAATCTTGGTTGATCTTTCTCAAGAATACATCACTTCTGTTAGGGGAAGAACCGTAATGGTCGTAGTACGTACCGGTAGTCACGTAATGATTATCGGCGCTCAATGTGATGTCGTGAGCCAATCCTGTAAACTCTGTTGTCCAGACGGTTGCTCCTGTGGCGCTAATTTTCTCAAAAATACTAGTCATCTCACCACTAACGGTTGATATAGCGCTCATTGCACAATCGTATCCATTTGGACTAAGCTGTAAACTTAGAATTGCTCTGTCTTGAAATTCCCTAGTCCATAATTTTTGTAAACTCACTGACAATCTAATTAGTGTGCTTTCTCTTGACCATGTTTTTGATGAACTAATGTAAAATCCACCATCTGCGGATTGAATTAAATTTCTTCCAACAAAATTTTCAATATCGATATTGATGATTTGAGTACTGATAAGATTACCATCACTATCAAACCTGACCACATATTCACTACCACGGTTAACCAAGGCAACATAATTTCCGTCCAAGGTAGGAATAATTGTTCTACTGAAAACTGTAGATCCATTATTCTCTTCAAGCGTATTTTTTGACCAAAGAACATTGCCATCGAAATCCGTCTTCATTAGTCCGGCTCTATTTGGTTGAGTCCCAGTACTATCAAAACTAACCAGATAACCGCTATTATCCGTTGCTAGAATAATATGATCTATCTCAATATTTGGATATACTTTTGTCCATTGAAGCTCACCAAGCGAATTGGTACTAGTTATAAATGATTCATTGTCACCTTGAATGAGATTAGAGGCAGCAGTGATGTAATCCCCATTGGGCATTTGTAGTATATCCATGTAGTTGACAACAAAGGTCAACTTATAGTCAATATTGTCATACGTTCTTTCCCATTTTTCTTGGGCTTGAAGGGAGGAAGAAAACAGCACGAGTGCGCAAATTATTAAGAGTTTGCTAAAGGATAAGATTGCAATTTTTTTCATAGCGACGAATTTTAAAAAGTTATTAATAGAAGTCATTTTAAATAGCTTTATTGTGATACTACAAAGATGCGAGGGATTATGAGTTTACACAAAGACAAAAAGTGCTATTTATCGGGATTAAAATTTAATTTTTTAGATTAAAATTCTGATATTCAGGGTATAATTAAATTTATTTATCGGATTTTTATGATCAAAAGTAAGCTCGTCGAAGTGTTTCAAAGCTTGAATAAAGCAGAATTGCGTGATTTGAAGCAGTTTATTCAGTCGCCAATCTATAATCGACACAAGGAAGTGATTCGGTTATTTGAGTTTTTGAGAAGTGTAAAACGCTTTAATGCTAAGACCGTTGATCGAAAAAAAGCCTATGCTTACGTTTTTGGAGAGACTGATTTTAAAGAAGCCAGTTTACGGCACGTCATGACTTATTTGCTAGAGGTACTAGCGCAATTTTTGATTTATTCAGAATTTCACAAGGATCAACAAGAAGTGAATATTTATTTAGCGCGAGCGTATCGTCGCAAAGGAATTGATAAACCCTTTCGGCAAAACATGGAAGCTTTAAAAGCAACGCAGGGGCAATTGAAGCATCGCAATGCGGCTTATTTTCAAAAAGAATATAGTTTACAATATGAAAGTTTCCTTCATTTTGAAAAACAAAAAAGAACCGAACCCGTCCAATTAAACGAACTTTCTAAAGCCTTAGACATTCGTTTCATCACCGAAAAATTAAAGCAAGTCTGTACTTTATTAACTTACCAATCGGTTTACAAAAAAGAATATGATTTAGGTTTAATAGCAGAAATTGTTCGTTACATCGAGGAGCGAGATTTGTTATCTATTCCTGCCATTTCAATTTATTACCATAGTTATAAAGCGCTATCGGAAGCAGAAGAAATTCATTTTCTCAGCATGAAATCTTTGATCGAAAAATACCATTATTTTTTCGACGAAAAAGAAGTGCGAGATCTATTCTTAATGGCGATTAATTTTTGTATCAAACGCATCAATCAAGGACAAGAAGAAAACTACGGACAAACTTTATTTGAATTATATCAGCAAGCATTAACGACAAAAGGCTTCATCGAAAATGAAAGCTTGTCTCGGTGGACCTACATCAATATCGTGGTCGTTGGCTTAGGGGTCCAAGCATTTGATTGGGTAGAACACTTTATCCGAGATTATAAATCTTTAGTGGAACCAGCCTACCAAGAGATCTGCTACAATTTTAACCTTGCTAACTTAGCCTACAAAAAAAAGGACTACGCCGCTGCCACCCAACTCCTTCAACAAATCGACCAAGATGACGTTTTGCTAGAACTACTCAGTCGCTTACTCTTGTTGAAAATTTATTTTGAAACGAAGGAAGAACTATTACTCGATTCCTTCCTACAAAGTTTTGAAAATTTCGTACGTCGGCAAAAAAACATCGGCTACCACAAAACGAGTTACCTCAACTTTATCAAGTTCACCAAGAAGTTATTGATGCTGAATCAGTATGATCAAACGGCGCGGAAGCGGATGGAGATGAATATTGTGGAAACGGAGATTTTGCCGGAGAAAAAGTGGTTGTTGGAGCAGTTGAGGGAAGGAGGGTTTTGAAAACGGTAGTTTTATCTGTTTCAGTAAGTTTGACTTGAAAAAAGTATTCCAACACACCTTTTGAATGATTTAGAAAATAGGTCTATTGGAATACTTTACTTTTTATAAAAAAAGAGGACGAAAAAAATTATGGAATAAGAATAAATTTTTGAACGACTTCTCCATTTCGAACAAAATAAACGCCCGCCTTAAAATTTGATAAATCAACAATTCCGCTAGATAGATTTTGTAAAATTAGTTTTCCAGAGAGATCGAAAATTTCGAAGGTTCCGGTGCCTGTAATGCGTATACTTTGTCGAGCTGGATTGGGATAAATGGTAAAATTTGTTTTGGGAGTATTACTGCGCAGGAGTGGTTCCTCCTGAAGACATAATAGGTCGAAAGGAGCAGTACAAGGTATGTCATTTTTATTAAAATAAAGATTAAGGAATAGACCAAGAGAAGCAAAACCATGACCACTGATCAGATCTAATTTGTAAGAGGCTGCTCCCAGTCCATTCGTCAACAAGTCAATGGATTTGTCTAAATTAATTTGGTCCGAAGCGGGTAAATTTAAATATTGCTTAGCCATGATCATTGCTTCTATAGGAAAGCCCGAATTCATTTGCGCGTTGGTGCAAGGAATCTTTTTTACATTTCCTGGGGCGAGTATATTATAGCTTATATGGTTTAATGCTCTATAAGTAACGTGTCGAACAACACTGTATTTGGGATGATCCGATGGGAGTACCGCCAATAAGTTGACAAGGCCACGTGTAATGATGGAATGGTAATGAATTTCTTGGTTATGCTCATCCATCCACATCCCGGAGTCTAGCTGAAAAGTATGTAAGGCATCGAAGTACTCTAAGGCTTTACAAAGATAAGCTTCCACTTCATTTTCGGTTGCTACTTTTAGGTATTCAGCGATGGCCCAAAGCCCAAAACCGGTATAATTGGCATTTGCATTAGCGGGGACATCGAGTAAATAGTCCACGTGTAATTTAGCTTTGTTTTTGTATTCGGCAACACCAAACATATCATAGGCTTTCAAAAAAGCTACACAAGCAATACTACCTTCATAAAGTCCTGCAATTGGACCATCTATTCCTAAGCAGTCTGTGTAACGGAGAAACGAACCATTGTTACTACCACTCGTTTGTTGATCCGCTTGCAAACGATTTAGGGCTGCACAAGCTCGGTCTAAGTATACGGGATCGGGAATGACACAGTATGCGTTTAGATACCCAATGGCGGCATTGGCAGACATACGAACCAGTGTCTTGCTACAGCCATCTCCTGGTCCCCAGGTGCCAGGATAGTCTTCGTCAAGTTCAAAGTTATCTTCCATACCGTCCATATTGTCTATCCCATTCATATCTTTCGTCCCTTCGTGGAAATCAAGAAATTTATCCTTGAGGAGAGCTTCGGACAAGGCAGGTTTCAAATGATTTGGAGCAGTTAGTGCATTCATTGATGCGTTTGCAGGACAGCTATTTGTGTTGATGCCAGGAGTGGTTTCTGCACCACGCGTTATGGCCATATGATCGAACCAAGCCATCGCTGTTCCATTGTATTCAATGATCGGTGTCATACCAGTGACTCCAACGGGAACAGTAACATTTAAACTCATTTCTTTCCAATGGGTACTTCCTTTATTAGAAACGCTAGGTTGACAATCTATTGTGTTATTGGGGGGGGAACAATTAAAAAGAGCAGATAGTGTAAAATCGTCTGACTGACTATCCTCCGCAGCCCGACAAAATCCCGTAATAGTATAGTGCTCTCCAGCTTCAACGAGGATGGCGGCGTTTCCACTACCATCAGCGCTGGGTTTAAGTTCATAAAAACAAGGTTCCATTGCATTTGATGGATCAAACTTCGCAGCGTGATTTCCTAGATACGTCATTTTAGGATCGTTTTCTAAAAGGTGACAATCTGCTTCATTTGTATTGATGCTATAGTAGTCGGGTAAATTATCATCTATTGTATGTTTTTCAAAGTCGAGATTATGTCCGATGGCTGCTTTAGTACAGATTAATGCTGCATTATCGATCCATGCCGTTCCACTTCCGTTAAAATAAATGCCAACGAAGACTTCATCTACGGTATTCGGAACGACTCCCGATACAGACATTTCAGTCCAATCCTTATTCGTGGATTGCTGATATGCGGTTTGTACATTGCCTATTTCTTCTCCTTCCCTAGAGAATACAATTTGTGCAAACACCCCTTTTGAGCTTGAGGTCATATTTGTTTTGTACCAGAAGCTAAAGCGGTATTCCGCACTGGGTTCAACAGGCAAGAAAGCGGTTCCGAAGTTTGGTTTACAAGGAAGAAAATCTGATGCGCCTATTTTATGAAATCCATAATAGTAAGCACTTTTTTTTATTTTACTTCCGTTGTAAAATTTTATGCAGTCGCCCGAAATACACTGATCGCCAGTATCCATTTGATGAATGGTGCAAATGCCATCGCCAGTACGGAATTTGAAGTCTGTAGGTTTTTGTAAGCCATCTCCTCCGATAAAACTGAGCGAGAAATCTCCATTTGGTAATAAGTTTTCATCAGTACAATCTTGTGCCGATAAACGGATTGCGAGGCTAAGCCCTAAAAGGCAAGCAAGCAAGATTTTTCTTGCGATGTTTTTTTTTATTCTCATTGCTATATTATTTTGTAGTAAGCACATTGAGCAAGATGAATGTTACCTTGCGGACACACTTACTTGTGAATTGAATCAAAACAATGTCGGGGGATTACCCATTTTCTAAAGCATACCATAGGCAAAGAAATATGTTTCCGATGGTATCGAATTAGGGGTTAATACAACTTCAACTCATATGTATTATTTCAATTGAGATAAAGCGTGATCCCTTTCTAAGTGAAAAGTTTAAAAGTGCTATGGTGTAGTGGTTACGGAGATGAGCTTTTCTAGCCAATATTTGATATAGAAAAATAAACCATGCGTTCAAGAACAACATTTTTTTAATGAATTCCAAATAAAATTGGAATAAAATGATACGGAATTAGTTATTAACAAGCATCTTGGCGCAAGAGATTTAATCCTTTTTAGTAGTTGTTTTTATAAAAAAATACTTGTGGTGATGGCAGCGGTTCAAAGCTATTGTAAGAATAAACTTAGATACCAGTCTCTCCGCAAGCACTACTCCCACTCAATTTGATAGCTAGTTCCATTGATAAGGATTATAGCGATATTATCTCCTTCAAAATTAATACTTCCAGCATGAGAAAAATTCCTCCCCTCGATCAAACCAGTGAAGGAAAAGGTACCATTGCCAGACTCAATGTCGGAGTCCCCTTTATCCATTTCGATTGCGATTAACTCAATCGAAAAATCACTACTGATGTTCT
>CALFBG010000272.1 GCA_937951685.1 uncultured Saprospiraceae bacterium
TTAACTTTGATCTTCCAGAGACGCCGGGAGATTACCTGCATCGGATTGGACGTACTGGACGAGCGGAGGAAGCTGGAGTAGCTATTTCTTTAGTGGCAGAAGCGGAGGAAGAATATCAACTCGTGGTGGAAGATCTGATGAAATTGAAAATTACTATGCTCGATTTCCCGGAGACGGTTGAAGTTTCGGAAATCTTACTACCAAGTGAGAAAGAACGATTAGGAGGCGATAAAAATTATTTACAAATGCCTTCCCTTAACTCCCGAGGCGCGTACCACGAGAAAAAAGATAAAAATAAAAAAGTGAATCGAGCGGAAGAAAAACGTCGTGCCCGTCGATTGGAAAAGAAACGTAGTGGTAGAAAGAAAAAGAAATCTTAACGAAGTAGTTATCCTATCCTCCAAAATGCGCTATTATGGCAAAGTTTGACCAAACCGATCTGGAAATCCTGAATTTGCTGCAAGAAGATGCTCAGTTGACCATCAAAGAGCTTGCGTCAAAATTGGGACTAACGAGTACACCTATTTTCGAAAGAATCAAAAACTTAGAAAAACGGGGTGTAATTGATCGCTACGTCGCGATCTTGAATCCTCAAAAATTGGGTAAGAAACTTAATGCTTTTATTCAAATTTCGATCAAAGATCATGGAAGTCAAGCCATTGACAATTTAGTGAAACACGTTACAGGATTTCCAGAAGTATTAGAGTGTCATCATTTAACTGGAGATGCCGATATATTATTGAAGGT
The DNA here is from genome assembly GCA_937951685.1 of uncultured Saprospiraceae bacterium. Classification (GTDB taxonomy): domain Bacteria; phylum Bacteroidota; class Bacteroidia; order Chitinophagales; family Saprospiraceae; genus CALFBG01. The sequence continues at coordinate 748 of CALFBG010000272.1, forward strand.
CGTCGTAGATGATATTGAGCAATATAACTATTTTATGCTGAAGAAGTTATCCCGAGTAGCTAACATTGGTCAAATTAAAACGAATTTTTCTATTGCGGTGCGAAAATATACGACTGCGTTTACGTTAAACTTAGATACAATGAAGCGACAGTAAGGGGGAAAATGATTTGTAGCCTGCAAAAATTGTCAAGTGATGAAACAAAAGAAACTTGGGTGAATTTATTTGTAGGCATTCTGTAAACAGTGTCGTAGGTACTATTTGGGGCTTTGGGAGGGCCCACCCAGAACAACCGCCGCCGCCCCGGTTTTTGCAACCGGGCATTATGGGTATACCAATCACTGGCTTACCGAAGACCGTTTTGGTAAGCTACTAATCACAACACTGCCCTTTCCGGAACGAACAGCTTGTATTTATAAAGATCCTGACAAGATGGAAATTCCATAAGCAATCGTAATTTTTTTTAAGTTTTTTGTGGAACTGCCTTCAAATAAATGCTAATACCCAAAATAGAAGTAGAGCCTATCCATTTATCCACCGGCAATTCCACAAAAATTAGAACTAGTACTGGTGTTTTCCTCGATTCCACCCATCTTTTGCTAACAACTGAGTAGCAGAATCCGCAGCGGGTTCTTCCAAAAGCGTTCCCATACTATCATTCCAACGATTAAGGTAACCGAATAAGGCAACGACACCCATAATTTCTACAATTTCTCCCGGTTCCCAATGCTTGCGCATATTCTCCGCGATTTCATCATTCACAGCGTTAGGAACAGAAGAAGCGGCAATTGACAAATCGAAAGCAGCACGTTCCGCATCACTATAAGCAGGATGTGTTTTATACTCCCATATGTTTTCGAGTTTCTCTTGTTCTGCACCGTAACGTTCTGCGGCACGAATTGCATGCGCTTCGCAGTACCGACAGCCTGTGCTCATACTCGATAGATAAGCAATTAATCTTTTCAAGGCACTCGTTACTCGGCCTTTATTTTCCATTACCGCCTGATTCATCTCTACAAAAGCGGTAGAAATACGAGGACAATGCATCATGGTAAAAAGGCTATTGGGGGTGAACCCAAGTGTTTCTTCGTAAAAATCTGCCATCTTGGCCATTTCTGGATTGGCATCTCTACTCAGGGGCATTACTAAAGGTCTTTTCATCTTTTTTTGTTTCTTTAATTGATGTACAAAAGACGCTAATTATTCAATGAAAAACAAAAAATATCGAACTGAACTGTCCGGTAAGTGCTAAGACAAAATTTTTTTGCCATTAAATGGTGTTAGATTTTGATCAAGCATTATTCGATCGAACTGGTTTTTTGGCTAAAAAAAATCCCGAATTTACCGCAGCAAATTCGGGATCAAGGGTTCTGAACTTATTTTAATCGACTTGTTTGGATTAAGTCGGTTTACCTACTTAAAACTTCATGCCCCCTACTCTTTTTTGAAATTCTTCCATCGTAATCTCTTCGTAGCCTTCTGGGATTTCGAAAGCCTTAGCATCAATTGCGTCCGAAACTTCTAACGCCGCATAAGTCATTTTCATTCCTTGTACACTGATGATGTACTCCAAAGGAAAACCATCTAAGCCTTTAAACATTTTATTAAAATAGGAATTCTCTGGCTGGATTTGTTGTGTGATATAAGCAACGATGGTATCTCCACTTTCCATTTTGATATTAGCGCGGTAAGTATCAAAACCAGCAATTTTCTTAGTATCTTTTTTATCGTAGCTAATGACTAATTTATTTATTTTTTCCATCTCTTCCTTCCGCTTATCAATATCGGCAGCGGGCGTTTTAACCATGGTTTTGCTTCCCATCATATCGGAAAGTACAACTTCCTCCTTTGCGGCGGGGTTTGAAATGGTATTCACCCGAACTAATCCCCCCATCATATTGATCTCTACGCGTTGTTTTTCTTTGGTAAAATAGAGATCCATCGTAGTGCCTTTCATCATGCTTGCCTGAGGGTCATCACTACTAATGTCGGTTACTTCAAACTTCACTACGCCTTTTTTCATCATTTTTTGCGCAAATACGCTCGATGTCATAAAAAGGATCATGGATAAGCAACTAAATTTGATTAAATTTTTCATTGTTATAATTTTGTGAACGATAGATTTTAAGTGTTTGTTAGGATTTCCACAAATAGATTCCAAACGTAAGAACTCAATGATGTAATAATAAGTCTTCCAACATGAAACTGGAATTTTTATCGACGAACAAGGGGGAAATTCCAGTGAAAAGCACTAAAGAAATTAAACTTGCCACTCATCAATATATTTTCCAAAAACCTTGGCTAAATTTTCTGCGTCAGAGATTCCACGGTGATGAATACCCGTAAATTCAAAGCCCTCCTTTTTTACGGTCGCTTTCAAACCACAAGGCCGCCGCAATTTTTTCATTTCTTGATATTGAGCTTTAATATTGAAGTGGACTTCTGCCCAATCTGAATCTAATTTGTGCAATTCACAATCTTTAATAAACATTTTACGATCAAAACTGCCCCAAGAACAAAGTAAATATTCCTCATCGTAGATCTTAGCCCAGTCTTGGAATTCCTCAATTACTTTTGGAAACGTCTTCGCTTTATCTACATCTTCTTGGGTAATGGACGTCAAAGATTTGCAAAAAGGAGAAAGGTAAGGATGTAAAATGGGTTGTACAAAACGATTGTAAGTCCCCGTTACTTCCCCAAAACGATTGAGCATGTAAGCACCAATTTCAATCGTCTCTTGTTCGAGTAGTCTAATCTTTCCTTCCCAACAAGTAGCTTCTAAATCGTATATAATGTAATTCAAGGGCTTCGTTATTTTAGTGATTAGAGATGCGTAGCGTAGTTACAGGACGTGTGCTAGGCAACTTCTTTTGTTTTGTATAACAGTTTTTAAGGTCTAAAGGGTTCATCTTTTAGTAAGCATTTCTTTTAATTCGGCGATTTGTTCCCCTAATTGCTCCATCTTTGCTTCTAAGTCTTGGTTATTATCCATCGTCATCTCATCTACAAAAATAGCATTTGCGAGAGACATTCCGAATATTCCTCCGGTTAAGACAATCATCACAAAGGAAAAACGCGCTAAACCAATCATCATTGGATTGGCATATTTTTGCGACACTACGTGTGCAACATCGTTCCATCCTTCAACGGTGAATAGTTGAAAAATAGTATAAGAGGAAATGAGAGGGTCACCAAAGTAATCGGGTGCTATCTTTCCATAAAAATGACAAGTAAAAAGCGCCAATAAGAAATTAAGGAAGATTAAAACAATTATCACAAAGACAGATGACTTCAAGGCTCTTCCCAAACCCGCAATGATCATTTCAATCCTAGGAATAAAACTTAGAAACCGAGCCAGCCGAACTAGCCGTAGTAATCGCAGGATCAATAAAACGGCGGTATTGGGAATTGGATAAATGTAATTAATCAATACGGGCAAACTACCAACAACTAAAATGAAATCAAAAATGTTCCACCCACTCGAAAAGTAAGCTTTGGGCTTGTAAACCCACAATTTAATGAGGGCTTCGACCAAAAAGATCAGAATAAAGAAGTGGTCTACATATTCTAACTGCTGATGAATATAGGAGCCAATTTGAGGAAAATATAAAAGTGAAATGATAATTGAATTCAATATAATCGCAAAGAGCATATTGAGTTCATTCAAGAAAAACTTTTTCATTACTCTTTAATCGTTAGTTTGTATTTTGTCCATTGAATACCAGCAGATAAATTATAATGATCCAGTCGATTATGGTAGTAGTAGAGCACATTAAAGTCCTCACTTACGATTTGTTTATTTTTGTTGAAAAGTAGTGGCTTTTTAGCATGAAATTTACCAAGTTTGCGAATACCATCTGCTAATAATGCTTCCGCAGAAAGGCGAATTTCTTTTGATAATTTGACCTTTTCCGCAGTCTCAAGCAGGTAAAGCTTTTCTTGTAGTTGTTCAAGGACTGGAATCAAGCTTTCTTTTGAAAAGATATAATCTTCAATCGGCAATCTCAAAATTCCGTACAGATCTAAATTACTGCTCTGCTTGGCTAAGAGATTGAATGCTGCAAAAGCGACCAAATGACTCGACAAAACAATGTTTTCCGCGTGAAAACGCTCCACAATTTTATCGGCTAAAATCTTTGTATATTCTTCTTCTCGTTGCAAATCTTTTTTTAGCTCGCCGTAGCGCATGAAGTATTCTTTTAACTCAATCTTCGTTCCGCGCTTATCAATACTATTTCCCTCGTCATCCACAAAGTTGCCTAAAACGTCAATCGGTTTCCCCAACGAAAGAATGATTTCAGAGCTTTGGGAGAATAGTTTCCAAATAAACTTAGAAATATCCCAAAAACTACTGGAATTATCACTGGATTTTAAATATAACTCTTTCCCCGTTTTCTTCAAGTGCTGCTCGATCAAAAACTGAGCTTCCAAAACGAAATGATAACTTAAAACCAATGGCACGATGAAGATTTTCTCATTCGTTCCTTTTTCGTAATTGGCGCGTTGTGCTTCTACCGCAGTACCCAGCAATCCCATTTTTAACTTATTTTCCACAATCCCAGATCTGGAACGCGTTCCTCCCGGGAAAAAAAGGCTATTGGTTCCCCGCTGTATCGAAAGGTTGGACATTGCTTTTAAGGTTTCGAGGTAGATGGGGTTTTTCTTACGTCGATCTAAGCGATAAGCGCCTAAACGATTCATAAAATAAGCCGTATAGCCTGTATTGAAGAGATTCAAGCCAGCACCGTAAGAGAAAGAAGGTAAGCCGACGATAGCGTCCATCGCGTATCCAATCAAGATAGAATCCAAATTGCTAAAGTGTGTGGGGACTAAAACAACCGTTCCTTTTTTGAAAAGCGTCCGCACTTGTTCTTTGGCTCCGTATACTTTCAGTCGGTCGTAAAGATGAAATTTAGAACCATACAAACGACGGTGATTTCGTTCTGCTGCGGTATTCAATAAACGACTAAAAAAAGAGTATAAAAACTTACGGGCAAATTTGAAGGTTTTTATTTTGAAGTTGCCAACGATTTCCTCGGAATAGCGATTGATAATTTTTTTGAGAATCTCCTCATTCGAACTTCTCGATTCTGCGTTATCTTTGTCTAGGGAATGACCAACTAAGGTTTTTCGGATTTTCTTCCAGAAAATATCTTCATTCGGTGGATCGACTTTCCACGGTTCTTCCTTGATGCGATTCCGTTCCAAATAAATCGTTTTGGCAATCAAATCGTTAAGCTCTTCGTTCGATTTTTCCATCAACCGATCCAAAGTAAATTGATTGATCTCTTTAAGGAAAGCCTCTCGATCTTCACTCAAGCGATAAATGGGCCATTGCTCCAGTTCCGGAAAAATGGCAGGATATATTTTATCTCTATCACTCATTGACGAATTGTTGATTGATCTCTTCAATAAATTGTAAGACTTCTTCTCTCCCTGATCGTTTTACGGAAGACGTTTCAAATTGCTGTGGCAAATCATTCCAATATTTGTGCAGTTCGTCTTGAAAAGCTTTAATATTTTTTGCCTTCTGCATCGGCTTTAATTTATCCACTTTGGTGTAAATAATCACAAATGGAATTTGTGCTTGACCTAGCCAATTGATAAATTCGATGTCTACTCCTTGTGGCGTTACGCAGGCATCAATGAGCACCATCGCACATTGCAAATTTGCCCGCTTGAGTAAATATCCTTCGATCATCTTCTCCCATTGAAATCGCTTTTTCTTTGAAATTTTCGCATAACCGTAGCCTGGCAAATCGACGATATACCAACTATTATTGATCAAATAGTAATTGAGACTTTGCGTTTTTCCAGGGGTCTTTGAAATTCTCGCTAACTCTTTGCGCTCACACAGGGAATTAATTAAAGAGGACTTTCCTACGTTAGATCTGCCAATGAAGGCATACTCTGGTTTTGAATCCTTTGGACATTTAGATTCAGAAGGAAAACTACCAATATAATCTGCAAACTTAATTTTTTTCGCACTCATGGAGCAAAAGTAAGCTTTAACTGGCTAAAGTCAACAAATGAGCCTGCTAAAATTCGTTTTTCAGGCTGAGATCTAGTGCTTCGGGGCTCAAATACTGATTTGTGTACGTATTTGCAAAGTTTTTAATGGGTTAATACTAGGGAGAGATTGAGGAATTAAACTTTTTACTAGAAAAAAAGCTAGCCATAACAACTTTTCTTAATACCCAATCGTTAGTTAGCCAACTCCCCTATTTCTACCAGAATCTTCTTGCGCGCAAGGAGGTTTTTTAAACTTAGAAAAGAAAAACTTACCTAAGGTTTTCTTAAAAATGAAGTATAGTGGTTAATATTCTGTTAATCAACGGATCGGGTAAGACGAAGTAAATCAACTTTGCGTTTATCCTCCATATCACAAGAAAAAACCATAAGAAAATAATATTATCATGATGAAGAAATTATTAATCGTAGGCGGCTTTTTATTTTTATTGACAAATCTCTCTTTTGCTCAGGTCAGATTTGGTCTCAAAGCAGGAATTAATAGTAATGAAATCGATCAAGAACAATTGAAAATCTTTAATGCGGAGGAAGAAGAAAGTATTGGCTTGTCGATTGCACAAGCTAGTTATGGCTTCCATTTCGGGCTATTTACCCAATTTCAAGTCGGAAAGGTTTTTCTCCAACCTGAATTATTATTTAACTCTAACTCGGTAGATTATCGAATCGATGATTTATTTGATACCAACTTGGCGAGTGCCGTCAAAAACGAAAGCTACCAGTATTTGGATATTCCGATTATGGTCGGTGTGAAATTAGGTCCTTTGCGTCTTCAAGGTGGTCCAGTAGCACACGTTTTCTTGGATAGTAAGTCTCAGCTTTTTGACATCAATGGCTACAGCCAAACTTTTAAAGAAACGACTTGGGGCTGGCAAGCAGGGGTCGGCCTAGATATTTGGAAAATCATGTTGGATGCTCGCTACGAAGGCAATTTCAATAAGTCTGGTGACCACATCGAATTTTTTGATAAACAATATAATTTCGATCAAACACCTGGTCGGTTTATCTTTTCTTTAGGATTTGCATTCTAATTATACTATTAATCAAGATAGTTAACTTGTTGATTATAAAATGTTTAATGTGTCTTGTTGACTATCTTGATTGATAAATTTAAACTGCAATTCTACTCCACCCCTTAGCTTGCGATGGCTTGCAAATCGTGCTGCGCTAATCTAGTTCCCACTTCTCCTCGTAAGATATTCTTCCAATGTCCCGTTTCGTCTAAAGTCAAAGGGTTAAAACCCGCAAATTCATTGGCATCCAACAAAAAGCGATTGGGGGCTACGATTAACCGCCAACCGGTATCGTTGATCTGAGAAGGCATTTCTCTTACCCACTGTGCTGGTAAACTCGCTTGACGGAGCAGCGCTTTGTTCAAAAATGCAAGGTTGCGGTTTTGATTTAACGCAAAGTTTTGTTGTAGCTTTTCTGGACTGATACAAGCTAAAACGTGTTCTGCACAAAAATCAATCTGATCTCCAAAAGCCAAGTCTTTAATGAGTTTTGGAATACTCACCAGTTGACCAACGTAATGCCCATCCTTACGCCCTAAAAATCGACACCATAGTTTTTCCACGGCAATGAATTGCTGCTTTTGATTACTACTTTTTACAATCAACTGAAAGAAGGCTTTTTGCCGCAAATGTTGGTAGATCGTCGTTTTTTTTGGGCTGAGGTAAAACTTCTTACCTTGTTTTTGTAGTGTTTTAACGTTGAGCAAGCTCCAGCAAATACCTTTCATATTTTAGCATTAAGATCATCTAAGAAATTGGATTTCAGTAACTAGTACCCTGTAATCTAAATTACTTAACATTTTGAACCTGTCTTTTTATCCTACTCTTCGTCTTGTCCTCGTTATGATAGCTAAGGCTATCAAACTCCGGGCATTCCTCGATTAGCATAAAAATCCAAAGCTCAAAACATCAATAAACTTAAATCACAGTGTACTAGACTCAAGTTAAAACAAAATATTTTTATTTTCAAATATAAATAAAACAATTTGTTTTTTTTATTTGTTGCTGGATTCTGAGATTGGTGATTTTGACGGAAGGAAATTTTGCTTCAATCGAGGCGAAAAATGCAGGAAACCTAGTGGTTTTCAAGGCTTTTTAACGAAGCGTGAAATAAAATTTACTCGTCATAAATTAGTGAATTTATTAGCTAAACCTACTTAAATACGTTTTAAAATAATTTCATTATTAAAAGGAGTTTTTATAATGAAAAATATAATTATATTTGTCTCAATCTAGCAATCTAATCGAATGTTTAGTTGGATATAGATCTAGGTTAGAACTACAATCTTTAAGTCAGATTTGACCCTGTATTTTAAAAGCTGACTGTGCTACTCAAACAACCAAACTAAATTATTGCGACTAATGAAATTAGAGGGTAACCAAAAATATGTTATCACCGATGCCAAAAAGCAATTTGTAGGTGAAATTTCTTCCGTTAAGCAAGTTGAAAATTGGTACGTTGCCAGCATCAAGCAATTGGAACTATCCGAAACGCTCCGCTTACAATTTGATGAGATTGAAAAATTAATCAAAAAGCATGACTTCTCTCACGCAAGTCAGTTGGAAAAAGAAATTTTAGGTCATAATTTTGAGATTCAAGAAACTGGACAAAAATTGTGTGAACTACAATTAGGTAAGCGCAAAAAAATCTATTTCAAACTTAGTTAGCTTGACCTTCTTAATCTAAATCATCGCTTTCTTAAGCGCTACTTTTTACTGCACTTTTTCTCTAAAAGTGACGGCTAAAACAATCCTTTTATCCCTTTCTTGCCATATTTTCTTATTTAACCATTAGGCTATCTTGCATTTATATGTGACCAAAATTGTTTGTCCCGTCTGAATGTATAAATATGCTATTTGAGAGACATCGGTTCACGACTCTGTTTCAATTGCTCTCTGCAATAGGATGTTACACAATCTTATCACACACACAACTTTTAAACACAAAATTATGAATGAATTAACGACCAAAATGGGGCTTTTGACGGATCAATTGGTGCTGTGGGCACCCAAACTTGTCTCGGCTATTTTAGTATTGCTCATCGGGTTATGGATTATTGGTATGATCATGAGCGCGATTCGAAAAACAATGGATCGATCTGGATTTGACAAGGATGTAATTCCTTTCCTTAGTTCTATGATTAGCGTATTACTTAAAATTATGCTCGTTCTTAGCGTAGCGGGAATGGTTGGGATCGAAACGACCTCTTTTATTGCGCTGATCGGAATGGCAGGTTTAGCGATTGGAATGGCTTTGCAAGGTACTTTAGGTCATTTTGCTTCCGGTGTAATGATCATGATTTTTAAGCCTTACCGAGTAGGTGATTTAGTCGATTTGCAAGGGCAATTAGGACACGTCATTGAGATTCAGGTTTTTAATACGATCATTACGACATTAGACAACAAGAAAGTAATTATTCCGAACGGAATTGCTACGAGTGGTATTATGACGAATTTATCTACAAATGAATATTTGCGGGTAGATTTGAACGTTGCAATGCCTTACGAAGAAGACTTTGAGAAAGTAAAAGCAATTATCGAAGAAGCAATTCAAAAAACACCAAATGTAATGTCAAATCCTGCGCCAGTGGTGGAGATTGAAAAGTTTGATGTACACAATATTTTATTAGCAGTACGACCTTACGCTACTACGGCGAACTATTGGGATGTTTATTTTGGCGTGTACAAAAATGTAAAAGCAGCTTTAGGCAAGCATAATATTCGGGTGGCTTATCCAAGAAGAGACGTGTTAGTCAATAACAATGGAACTTTTAAGTAAGTACAATAAAAGCAAAACTTCTAAAACTTACTTTAAAGCATCGGATAGCAAAACTGCTATCCGATTTTTTTTGAGTATTGCTTATTTGAAATTATCTGCAACGACGAGGTCTTTACTGCCTTTCGTATATTTATAAAAGCCTTCCCCACTCTTGCGACCTAGTTTTCCTGCCGTCACCATATTCACTAATAAGGGACACGCAGCATACTTTGACGTACCGAACCCTTGGTGTAGTACTTCGCAAATCGCGAGGCAAACGTCAAGTCCAATAAAGTCAGCGAGCTGCAAGGGTCCCATTGGATGTGCCATTCCGAGCTTCATCACAGTGTCAATTTCAGCGACACCGGCAACGCCTTCGTGTAAGGTATAAATTGCTTCGTTAATCATTGGAATTAAAATACGGTTCGCAACGAAGCCTGGATAATCGTTAGCTTCTACGGGCACTTTCCCAAGTGCTTTTGCGAGATCCATAATTTGCTCCGTCACTTCATCCGTTGTGGAATAACCTCGGATGATTTCAACGAGTTTCATTACCGGCACGGGATTCATAAAGTGCATTCCGATGACTTGTTCGGGGCGCTTTGTAACGGCCGCTATTTTGGTAATAGAAATGGAAGAAGTATTCGTTGCAAGAATAGCAGTAGCTGGAGCAAACTCATCCATTTGTCCAAAAATCTTTAATTTCAAATCAACATTTTCCGTGGCGGCTTCGACTACGAGATCTGCTTGAGCTACACCGTCTTTAAGATTGGTTTCTAAGCTAATGTTGCCTAAGGTATTACGCTTATCTGCTTCGCTAATTCGTTCTTTAGCGACCATTCGATCTAAATTTTTCTCGATGGTAGCCATTGCCCTTTTTAGCGCCTCTTCTGAAATATCGACCAACTGTACTTTATAGCCACTCATGGCAAAAACGTGCGCAATCCCATTTCCCATGGTACCCGCTCCAATTACTGTAATATTTTTCATGTTAATTTTTTGCTGCAAAATTATAAAAAATTGCCATTAATACCGAAGTTATTAATTTTGCCTTGCTACTTAAGTTTTATTACAGAACAAAATATTCATTATTTCCGCTATTTTTGGCCTTTGATGGTTCTGTGGGTAGCAATTATTATTTTATAAAATCGTTGAATGAATGTTAATTTTTGCGACCGATTGACAGAAAGCCTTGGTTTTGGTCATCAGCCTGAAACAGTCCTGCTCCTACTCACGTTAAAGTAAGTTTATCTTTTTGAAAAACATTCCGCAAAAAGTGATTTTGGAAATATTTTTCAGGAATCAGCTCATTTTTCTTGAAAATCTATTTTGGTGTATATTTTTTTTTAAAATGTTTGTTAAGGAAATTATAACTGAGTAATAAGTAACTATAAATAAGTGACATTGATATATCAAAAAATCATCTTTACCTATTGGCTTGCACTACTCTTCTGGCTAGTACCACAGACAGTTGTTACCGCCCAAGTAGATACGAGTTACTCCGATTTTGGAGGAATTATTTATCTGGATTCTTTTGTTGTTACGGCTTCCAGAACAGGCTTTAGTGTCGATGATTTTATCAAAATGGTGCAGGAGGACGAATCTTTTTACCAATCTTTTAGAAATTTACGTTTCGCTAGTTATACTTCGGATAATGATATTCAATTCTTTGATAAAAAGGGGAAACTCAAGACGCGTTACGACAATCGAATCCGGCAGCAGGTTGATGTGGAAGGGTGTCGCACGATGGAAGTGCTGATGGAAAATACTACTGGCAAGTTTTTCAAAAAGCAACGAAAAAATAAGCCTCGGAAATACAAGTTCTTTACCTCAAAAATGTACGATCGACTTTTCTTTACCAATGGTCGGGTCTGCGAAACCAAAGGGGAGCCGGAAAAGCAAGCCCGTGGGATGGCAAAGTACATTGCAGAACTCAAAAAACTCATTTTCAAACCAGGATCAAAAGCAAAGGTGCCATTGATTGGCAAGAAGATGGAAATTTTTAGTCCTAAAATGGCGAAATACTACGATTACCATATTCAGTCAAAAAAGTACAAAGGAAAAATTGATTGCTACGTCTTTCAGGTGGTCATTAAAGCGGAATATCAGCAGCGCAAAAAAGGTAAAACAGTGATTAAGTTTCTGGAAACCTATTTCGATAAAACTAGTTTTCAAGTCATTGCGCGGAATTATGAGCTTAGCTATAGCTCCGCACTCTTTGACTTTGATGTCAATATGGAAATTGAGCTCACCAAGTGGAAAGATCAATATATTCCACAGCATATTCGTTACGACGGTTTTTGGGATGTACCACTCAAAAAGCGCGAAACTGGAAAATTCACGATTCGCTTTTACGATTTTAACTGAGGAGTTCGCTTCTTGCTGTGTATTCCCTAAGTATCTAATTCATACAGTTGAAAAGCTTCGATAATTTGAATCAATTTCTCTGCGTAGCGTTTATCCGTAGCGTAGCCCGCTGCTTTCAGTCCCCTCGCCCATCCGACGTAATCATCCGCACCAAGCTCCTTTAAATGCCGATATCGTTTTCGACTTAAGAAGATGGAATGATCTCTAAAACTGTCCCAAGAACTGTTGTACTTCCGGAAGAAATCTTTGTGTCCATCATCCATAAAATTGCTACAATGTCCTTTCTTGCATTTTTTTGAAAAACATTTTATCCCAAAGTGATTTTTATTCTTTTGGGTCAATTGACTATCACCAGCATTACTCTCTAGCAAAGCTTGTGCTAAGGTGATACTCGCAGGAATGCCATACTTTTTCATTTCAGCGATGGCGACGGGGGCAAACCTTTTGAGGTAAGCAAGGCAATATTTTTCTTTGTATTTGACAATAGCAGGATCAATCTGACGCTTTTGGACGTAAGTCGGATTAAGTATAAATCCTAAATTAGAAAAATTATTAGCTTCCACCAGTTCTTCCCCACTAAGAGTAGCCGTTTCTTGCTCGAAAATCTCGGCAGTTTTATTATCTTTCCCCGAAGAAAAGATATCCCAGATTGAAAATTTACTTTTAGTCGTTCCAACTGCGGTACTGGGAGGAGTTATATTACTCCGATAAACAACAGATTCCGCACGATGGGTATCGTCAAACCTTGCGTTTTGCGAAGTGATTGGCGCACTATTAAGCGAAAACTGAAAAGACATATCTTTAACAGAAATAACATAAACAAGTAAAAGAGCAAGCCCTATTTTTAGCCAATTGGACTGGATATGTTCCACGAGAGGTTTTAAATGAATTGCGTACATAATTTTTGTGGTTTAAAACGATTAATAAATCCTGCTTGCTGAACACAAGTTAAAACAAAATGTTTGTTAATTGCAAATAATTGCAAACAAAAAGTTTTAAATTTGTTTGTTTTACTACTATTTTCAAACAATTTTAATGAATAGCTTTGCTTAGTGTAAATTTCACACTACTTTGTGAAGAGATAAAAAAAAACATCCATGTTAGTAATCGTAGATAGCGGATCGACCAAGGCAGACTGGCATTTAATTGATCAAGGAGAAGTGAAATCGAATTTCAGCACTGTGGGCTTTAATCCTTTTTTTTGGACCACGGGACAAATATTTGCGGAACTTAATGAACAGGTACTTCATCGAATGCAAACGGCTAAGGTTAGCAAAATAGTTTTTTATGGTGCGGGTTGTTCGGATGTACACCGATGTATGATAGTAGAGAAGGCTTTACAGCAAGTATTTCCAAATGCAAAAGTGGAAGTAGAGCACGATTTATTAGCGTCTGCCAGAGCTTGTTGTCTGAATACTGCGGGGATTGCTTGTATCTTAGGGACGGGCTCTAATTCTTGTTCTTACGATGGAAAAGTAATTACGGATAATATAACCAACCTTGGTCATATGGTTGGGGACGAAGGCAGTGGTTCTTACATTGGAAAAATGTTAATTCGGGGTTATTTTTACCGAGAAATGCCAGAAGACATCAAAATTGCTTTTGAAGCGGCTTATCCGATGGGTAAACAGGCATTGCTAACGGAAATTTATTCGGTCGAAGCGCCCAATGTTTACTTAGCGTCGTATTCCAAGTTTATGTCGAACCACAAGCATCATCCCTACATCAAAGGATTGGTAAAAGAAGCATTTTCAGAATTTACCAAACGGCATATTCTTAAATACGATAATAACCAAAATATTACCGTCCATTTTGTTGGATCAGTAGCATATCATTTTAGTGATATCCTTGCGCAGGTCTTAGGAAAAGAAGGCTTAACTTTAGGGAAAATTATTAAAAAACCGATTGATAGACTTGTACAGTATCATCTTGAGATGAACTAGTTATGAGTACCAACCAGAAAACGCGTTTAATTACAGGAATATCTTATGCAAAATAAAATTAAAAGAGTCGCAGTTTTTTGCTCTGGCGGAGATGCCCCGGGCATGAATGCTGCCATTAGAGCCGTTGTGAGAAGTGCGACGTACCGTGGGTTACACATTTTTGGTATTCTCAGAGGCTACGAAGGCATGATTGATGGAAATATTAACCGTTTAGAAACTAAAGACGTAGGAAACATTATTCACCGTGGTGGAACGGTGCTAAAAACAGCGCGAAGTAAAGCTTTCATGACAAAGAGTGGCCGCAAGAAAGCTTACGAGTCTTTGGTTGCACACGACATTGATGCTTGTATTGCCATCGGTGGGAATGGAACCTTGACGGGCGCGCAGATTTTTTCTAAGGAATATCCGATTCCAATGATTGGAATTCCAGGGACAATTGATAATGATCTATTTGGTTCAGATTACACCATCGGTTTTGATACGGCGATTAATACGGCGGTGGAAGCGGTTGATAAAATCCGAGATACTGCCGATTCTCATAATCGTTTATTCTTTGTAGAAGTAATGGGCAGGCATTCCGGTTTCATTGCTTTGAGTACAGGAATTGGAAGTGGTTCTGCTTCCGTTTTAATTCCAGAAAAAGAAACGCGCATTTCGGATTTAATCAAAATGCTCAAGAAAGGATCGAAACGGAATAAGTTATTTAGCTTGGTTATTGTCGCCGAAGGTCACCACGAAGGCGGTGCTGCCGCTATCGCCAAAAAAGTTAATAAGGATTTCGATTATTACGATACTAAAGTAGCCATCATTGGTCACTTACAGCGTGGTGGTTCTCCTACGGCCGCGGACCGAGTATTGGCTAGTCGTTTAGGATACGGCGCTATTGAAGCTTTGCTCAACGGAGAAGAAAATGTGATGGTCGGCGTGGTCAACAATAAGATCTGTTACACGCCTTTCAAGGCAGCCGTTAATACGGAAAAAAGTTTAGACGAAGACCTGATGCGGATGGCGGAGATTTTAGCCTTGTAATCGCTTGTCGCTCAACGGAAAGCTTGTTTGATTAAAAAATAACGGCTATTACTCAAAAGTAGTAGCCGTTATTTTTTACTTTGAAGTTGTTTAAAAACTCCAAAAATGTTTGCGAATTGATCTTTTTGTCCAACTTTTCAGCTTTTTCATCCTCCGTAGCGCTGCTACGAACTCCTA
>CALFBG010000273.1 GCA_937951685.1 uncultured Saprospiraceae bacterium
GATTAGTTTTTTTTTATAAAATAGTTTATTCAAAACTACGTCTGATGAAACAATTAGCGTTTACCTTTATCCTTTATTGTAAAATGACTTTCTGTTGAAAAGTGCCATGATTTGTTTTGAATACTAAAAGATAAACTCCTCTTGCCAAGTTATCGTCCAATGTTATTTGAGTACGAAATTGACCGTCTGGAATTACTTGTGTAGGTAATTGTTGTACTAAACGACCTTGTAAGTCGTAGGCTTCTACACTGACCTCTAAATCTGCGGGGGTGCTTAAGCTTAGATTAACTACGCCACTACTAGGATTAGGAAATACCTCAAGATCCGCTTGAACTTCCTCAGGAGCCTGCTCCCGCATAACTTTCTTTTTGCACCCACTACAAGAAGTTTTTGACCAGTTGATATCATCATTGCTACACATCGCGCCAATAGAAACGCTAAAACAATTTGATACATTGATAAATGGTAAATCAAAGAATTGATTGCTTGTCGTCCATTGATGAGATTGCCCATTCCAAGGAGATGGTCCACAGCAAAAAGGATCATCAAACGACACCCGTACTCGGTACTGACTTGGCGTGTAACCAAAAGCGGAAACATCCCAAGAAATTCTCCCTTGTTGACAATTGTAACTAACATTAATTGGTGTTTTACAACAGGAGTTTAGCACCGTAAAGCGATGCGTGATTGGTGTCCATCCCGTTGTGGCATTGGTTACTGCTAGTTTGATTTCATATTCATACCCGGGCACAAATTCGGTTGGTGCAAATTCGTTCGTTAGATTGAGCATACCGATTTGGCCTTGCGTCCAACCCAATCCAGCATACCAGCTAAAATTAGCCGTACTTCCAATCGGTCGACGCCAAGCATCAATGTAGTAAGAGCTTTCATTTTGAGAAGCGCTGCCATCCATTTTGATGACTTCGCCTGGGCAAAATAAATTTTTCGGATAACTGCCATCTCCTTCAAAGTGAAAAGCCGCCGAGGCACAATTACTCCCAGGTTGAATCAGTGTCCACAAATATTCGTCACCACATTCTATCGTCTTCACTTGCACACTTATATTGGTCGCCGTCGTAAAATTAGTTTTTGCCCGAAGGGTAATACTGGCATCGTTATTACCACAACCAGAAATGCATTCCCAGTTGTTCGTATTATAACTCCAGTTTACCGAAGAGGAATTGATCGGAAGATTACCCGCACGATGAAGACTAAAGACCACTTCTTTATTATTACAAATAGAAGATTTTGACGCGCTTAAGCTGTAAGCACAATCGTAAGGTAAGAATTGGTAACAATCACTAATTGGATTCGAGCTATTAAAATAATGGTCGACTAAGTGCTGCGGATCAAGTGCAAATTCACCAGAATATGTTGGTCCGTCGTTGCCATCATCCCAAGCCCAAGGAGGATTCGCTTTGTGAGAGCCCGCTCCCTCATTACCATTAAATTTTCCCCATTGTGCAAAAGTAGACCAGTTATTTCTACGAGCCCACATTCCTCCCGATTCAAAAATATCGACCAACTTATATTTCACATTACTATCATTAATATCTGAGGGAAACTCTGCAATATTAGCGTCATTGTGTACGTAGGTTACGCGACCATCATTAAATTCAAAAAGGTCAGGATATGCTTTACAGCCATGTCCTTCCGCTTCTTGCGCGGTCCAAGGATGCGTTCCTCCGGTTGTATATAGAGTACCATCAATATCTTCTTCCCCATCCGTAAAAGAACTTCCAACGGGAGTGTAAGCATAAAAGTCTGTATGAAAAACGGTGATACCTGCTTCTAAAACAGCATTATCAAGATCAATCGTATTGGCTCCCGTTCTTTTGGCGATGACTAGAATTCCTTCTAAATCGTTTTCATGTTCATTTCCAAAAATAGATTGCGCCCAATCTCTAGGATGATAATAGGCGTAAATAATATACCAATGCGTTTTGGTCCAGACAACAGAATAGTAAACATGAGCACGGAATTGAGTATTCGAATTTTCGTTTAAATTATTCCAATTATTATGACAAGCCCAGTCCCCATCATAATTAATAGCGGTAATATAATCTGATTTACCACTCAAAGAATGACCGCCATCGTCATTGATAAACTGCACGTGTCGAGGAGCGAAACGCAAGGCTATCTCTAAGTTACAGGAATTTAGTGCAGCAGCATTAGTAGGCATTGAAGTACATTGTGCCCTACTCAAATTCGGCAGCAAAAAAGCAACGGAAAATACAATTAGAATAAGTAGTTTTTTTTTGATCATAACGTTTTCTATTTTTAAAGTTTAGATATATTTTTTTTCAATAACGATTTTAAACCTTACAGACAAAAGCACTGAACAGCGCTTTAAATCATTGCATCAACTATTGTCTATAAAACTCTTAGCCGAGAAAAAGAAGATTTCCTTTTCTCGGTGGCTTGTAGTTATCAATCAAATCTAAATTTTATTTACGAGGTGCTTTTTCGACGATCGCAAACGACACAACAATACACTTTTAAGTTTATTTTGCAAGTAAGTACTAATACAAATTATTTTACTTATTAACTTGCATCATCTTCTGACCAGTCTCTTCGTTACTCAAAGCCTTCCTAAGCAATGGCTTAAGAAGGTTTTCGTGCTTCGATGCTGATCAAAATCTAAGATAAATTAATTTGCTTTAGCACTTACCCGCTTTCCTAGGTTTTAAGATGAGATAATTTATTGTTTTTATTGAAAAGCAGCTAAAAAATACCTATCTTTGCACCCTTGCTGAGCGAACGTATGCTTAGCAGACAATTATATATTCAATTAAATTTTGAGATAATGCCAAAAATGAAGACTCATTCTAGTGCCAAGAAGCGATTCAAGGTTACTGGATCAGGTAAGTTAAAGCGTTTTCAGGCTTATACTTCTCACATGATGAGAAATAAGAGCAAGAAAGCGAAGCTTCGACTAAGAGGTTCCGCATTAGTTAGCAAAGCGGATGAGAAAAGAATGCTAAAATTACTTTGTTTAAAGTAATTTTATTTTTTAACGAGTTTGTAGGATCAAGCACTCCACGTAGAGTCCCTACATTGTACTAAAAATTATCAAATATGCCACGTTCCGTAAACTCCGTTGCTTCTAGAAAACGACGGAAAAAAATCTTAAAAGCCGCCAGAGGTTACTTTGGTGCGCGATCTAAAGTCTACACGGTAGCCAAAAATGCAGTAGAAAAAGCATTAGGATACGCTTACCGCGATAGAAAATCAAAGAAAAGAGCATTTCGCAGACTCTGGATTGCTAGAATTAACGCTGCTGCACGTTTGGAAGGCATTAGCTATTCCAAATTAATGCACAAGCTTAGTCAAAACGAAGTTGGATTGAATCGTAAAGCATTAGCTGATTTAGCGATGAATCATCCTTCTACGTTCAAAGCAATCGTTGACGCTGTTAAATAAATATAACAAAACGAGAAAAAAAGGGAAATGATCAACTGATCGTTTCCCTTTTTTTTATTTTAGCTGATCGTTTCAAACAATTGATCACTTAGCCCTAGCTTAATTCCAGCCATTTTATGAAATTCTATCTTGCCATCTTTGTTTGCCTGCTTTTAGTCACTTTTGGTCTACTCTGGACCGTTAATGACCACGTTGCTGAGAATACACAATTAACCTTAGCACCGCCCGAGAAAATCGTCCCAGAGAAAACGGTTCCTCCTCCGTCCGATCCGATTGTCCGAGCAGATACCTTGGGCTTCACCGCAGAAGAGTTACGCGATACAGTAGCTTATCGGATGGTCAATGGTCACGCAGAGTTGACCTGGAAAGCGCTCTCCAAAATGAAATTCAACGAAGTCTACAGCGAAGATGCCGAAGCCTATGTCCCCTACCCTATTTTTCACCCTTCCATCAAAGCCCTCGATGGCAAGTTGATACAAATCAAAGGTTATGTCATTCCCATCGAAGAAACGGAAGATGAGAGTATTCTCGTACTTTCAGCCTATGCTTATAAGAATTGTTTTTTCTGTGGTGGTGCCGGTCCAGAAACAGTCATGGATATTCAACTTCGTAAAAAGCAAAGAGGTTTCAAAATAGATCAAACGACGACTTTCCGCGGAAGACTCAAGCTCAACGACGAAGATTTGTATTATCTAAATTATATTATGGAAGATGCCGTGCCCGTGCGAGCAAGGTAAGTAAAACAGTTACGAATAGTTATTTAATCAATAGTCCCATTTAAGAGACGATACTTCTACTTAGCCTCCAAACACGTTTCCATTGAGCGATGCCCTAAGTTTATTTTAAAAAAATATTTTGCAAGATTAGCTACTTTGAATCTATACCATCCAATCGCTTCACATAAAAACAAAGTTTAATATCGAAGTTGTTTGCTAATTGTGCTGCCAATCCACTCCATTTCGTTTCTGCTATATTTATTTTGTACTTCAGACTATAAACACTTCTTTTCATAGACTTTTTCAGTTTTTTCATCTATAAATACTGCAAAGTCTGTTTCTTTCCTGCAACTTGACATTAAGTTAATAATCAAAGCGACAATCGCAACTAGAACAAGTCTACAACAACTTAAATCACAAATCAGATTGTATTATATTTTGTTGCGATATCTACTGACGATTACAAAACAAAAAATAAAAACATGGTACAAACATTGCACTTAGTTCTGATTCAAAAAAGTGCTTAATCCATTTTCAAACTAAATACTTTGTAACCAAAAGAAAAGCTTCTCGAAGCGCGTTTTCAAAGTACAAAAAAAGAAGTCATGAAAAACTTAAAATCCAGTGTAAGCTTGTGCTTACTAGTCTTTGCTATTTTCCTAACGACTACCGCTTTTGCAGGCAACCCAAGTCTAAAGGATCTTTCCCCTCAACAGTCTTTAAATAAACGCGTACTCAGTTTGCTCGACAAACCAGAACTTGCGGATCACGGTATTAAAAAAGAAACGGTGACGATCGAATTTACGCTCAATGAAAACAATCGAATTGAATTATCTGAGATTGATACCGAAAGCGAATATTTGAAAAACTATTTAAATCGATGTCTCCAAAAAGAAAAAGCTTTTGTAGAAGGTCTTGAAAAAGATAAGACGCATAGCCTAACGCTCCGTTTCGTTTCGGAATAAAGATAAATAAAAAAATAGAGACTTCTCACCAGCAGTGAGAAGTCTCTTAATGATTGCGTTCCTATATCAGTACCTTGATGGTGGACGCCGAGTGCTTAGTTACAAGCGCCTTTCATCGTTAATTTATATTTGAATTTATTACCAACGGATTGGTTAACGATTTCTACTTTTACGGTTTTACCTTTCGTTCCAGTAATCGTTTTAGACTTTGTTTTGGTATACTTTCCGTTTGTAAATTCGATGTATCCTTTGCGGACACCGTTTACGTAGATGTTAGCAATTGTTTGTGCTTTTCCACCCGTCTTTGCTACCGTAACAGTTACTTTATCCGCTTCAGAACTAACCGTTTCCTTTGCTGGACCAGCTGCGTATACAGTACCCGTTCTATTCTTAGTAAATTTTTTGCAAATGCTTACAGGATTACCAATTCCTTTAATCGTTAATTTGTACTTAAAGGTATTACCAACAGATTGGTTAACGATTTCTACTCTTACAGACTTTCCAGCACAACCTGTGATTGTTTTAGATTTAGTTTTAGAGTATTTACCATTTGTAAATTCGATGTACCCTTTACGTACATTGTTCACGTAGATATTAGCAATTGTCTGTGCTTTTCCTCCAGTCTTTGCTACGGTAACGGTAATCTTATCGTAGCTAGAAGCTACAGTTTCTTTAGCCGGACCAGCTGCGTACACAGTACCCGTTCGTGTTTTCAATACTTTATCTTCTACTCGATCCGCAGCAGTTAAAGTACTAGTCATTAAGAATAATCCAAGGAGCGATAACATTAATTTAAACTTGTTCATTTTATTTTATTTTTGAAGTTACTTGAATAATTAATTATGACTGCAAGTTCAGCATAAAGCCAAACTTGTACCTCACCCTTTAGGGTAGTTTTGATAAAATGAGTTGTTTTTTTTATTTTTTATTTCTAAAAATGAAAAAAAACAAGAACAACGGTACTCAGATACGTTGATTACAAATGGGTTTATTTTTTTTAGCAAAAACGTTTGTTCATAAAAACCGTAGAAATACAAAAGCCCGCTTGCCGAAGCAAACAGGCTTTCAATTTTCAAAAAAGAAATTATTAGCTTTTATCCTAACGTACGAAAAGAAAGAGAAACGCTACCTTCAAGTACGCATTATTATAATTACAAGTCTTTTACAACTGCATTGCTTTAACTAGCAGTTTAAGGGTTTGATTAGCCGAAACATTTTTAACTACAATCTTATATTTCTTATTAGTAGACGCTGGAAATATTTTACTTATTTTTTTTTCTTCTCCTCCCCAGAAACTTTCCCACACTTTTATGTTGCCTCGATAAATATAAACGGTTGCTTTCGCTTTTCCACTTTTACGAGTAAGTTCAATTTTCACTTCTTCCCCACAAGCCGTAGTAGTATAGAAAGTTTCTTTTGCTAATGAGTTCAATTTTATTTCCTTTTCCCCAAGTGATGAGCTGTGCCCTTTAATCGTTAGGTGATAAGAGAATTCTTTATCTTTCGCTGGATTGACAATTTCTACTTTGAAAGATTTATTACGAATATTTTTAAACGTTTTAGAATTCATTTTTTTCGCGTTGCCTGCTGGAAAAATAAAACGTTCTTGCTCGATACCATCTAGGTAAATCGCAACAGTCACCGGTGCCGTTCCCGAAGTTTTATCTATACTAATCGTTATCGCTTCAACTTGGGGTTTCAATTGCACTTGGCAAGGAGCACCATACTTCACCACACCTTTTTCATATTTCAAGATTGATTCACAAGTTGTAAAACTTTTACCACTGAATGGCGTAGGCAATAAATGCAAAAGCATTATTAGGAAGCACCAATTTATATTTTTCATGGAAAAGTTACTTTGGGGTGTTGTAAGATTATTTTCTGAAGGAAATGGATATATCGTGCAGAACAGCTCTTAAGGGATATTTAGGTTTCCAAGATTAACCGGAGTCAGCGGTTGTTGAGGTTTTAGTTTAAACAATAGGAAAGACTACTTTAGGTCTATGTTAAAACATAGTCGCTCCTTTTAAAAAGAAGCGACTTGCAGAATCTTATTAAGCAGCATTAGTCATGCTCCCAACTTAAGTAAATGAAGTCACTTATTAAATGGTAAGATCATTTTGCCTTGCTACCTAAATGTTTTTTGGGCTTAGTATAAATCTAATTCTCGGGAGTTATTCGCATTCTGCTTTCTTCGCTGCCATTCCACACTTACCACCATTCTTGCACATACAGCGAAGTTCTTGATCCGGTTGAATGGCTCCATCCCGATTTGCATCTCTCCACATCAAGAGACAATCTGTTTCGCAATCACTACCCTTCGTAGCTCTACAACCGACCTGTACGCAAAAACCGTCTCCTTTCATGGTAAAAGGAGCCTTTAATTCCACCGGCAATTTAATTGCACGTATCAATGTTTTCTTTGGTAAATTAACGGTGTAGCTTTTACTAGTATCAAATATTTTATCTTTATCAAAAACTAAAATACTCGTCTTTAGTGCTTTGTTAAATGCTCTTTCTGCTTTGGTTTGTGCCGTAGTCGTATTCACGGTAAAAATAGAACAACAAAAAATGAGGAGGACAAATTGAAGTACTTTCATTACATTAATTTTAAGGTTATTAAATAATCCTATTCTCAGGCGAATTGCCAAAGAACCAATAATCAATGTATGCAAGGTCGGGATAAAGCATAAGTTAAGCTTCACCCTTTTGGGTAGTTTTAAGAAAATGGGAAGTTGATGGTGCTTACTGACTACGTTTTTTTTGTAAAAGGTAGACTTTACTCTTACTCGTCTTCTGTAGCAAGCGACGATCTTTTTTGGTCATTCCTTTAATCCGAGCAATCTTTTTTCCGTAGTCCAAATTAATTTGATACAATTCTTCTAATATCGGATCAAGCACTACTTGCTTAAATTGTTCGTCAAGGTAGGCTTGATTATCAAGAATGGTCTGTTTGGCTTCATCGAACAATTCTTCGTCTACTTGCAGCGTCGCACGTTCAATAAATTCTATGGATTTAAAAAGGATAATATTGCGGAGTACTTCTTGGTCATAACTTTCTTGGTGTAGTTTCGCATCCGCGGTCATCTTTAGGCGAATTTTATTTTCAACGACTTTTTTTTCATAATCGTTGGGAACATCTTCAAAAGCTAACGTACTTTCAAAGTCTAAATAATCGGTAAATGTTTTTTTGACATCGAAGGCAATCAGTACAGACTTTTCCTCTTCCGCAAAAATATCGTTAAAATCAATGACGACTTCGTCTTTTGCTGTTTCGTATTTATAGCCATAAACTTTAGCCACCGAAAGGTACTCCGAAGGAAAGCGCAAGCGAATTTGTGCATTTTTCGCTACGACGGATAATAAACCCTTAAGTTCTGCGCCAAAAATTGCAGGTATTTTTTTAGCATCGTCGATGAAGTAATAATTTCCACGACCATATTCCGCCAAGGAAGTCAGCAAGTTCTCGTTAAAGGTCGTCCCCACTCCAAAAGTTGAAATCGCTAATTTTTCGCCGCGATATTTTGTTTTGGCAATATTTTGCAAATCTGCTAATTTTGTAATTCCTCGATTCGCCAAACCATCCGACAACAAAAGTACTCGATTGACGCGGTGGGGATCGTAAGCCGCTTGTACTTGCTCGTAGCCTTCCAACATCCCATCACTAATATTCGTCACGCCCGCCGGTTCAATTCCTTTAATTAATTTTTTAAGTGGATATTTTTTTTCGACCAAGGTAGATGCTTGCACCACGTCTACTTCATCGTTATATACCACGATAGAAATATAATCCTTCTCCGACAAATTATTGACGATGAGTTTTGCTGCTTTCTTCACGTAGTCTAATTTCCCCGCACTTTTCATGGAATTACTCCGATCAATCACAATCGAAATATTCAACGGCACGCGTTGCTTATCTTCGGGTGCTTTTCCCCCTACCGTGGAGAGATAGAGAAAAACTTGCTCCGTATCGGAGCCATTCAGGAAATAACGGTTATCCAAAGCCGTCAAGCTATTCGTTTCCTGCCCTTGCAGCAAAATCGGGAGCAAGCAGCAAAGTAAACAAAATTGAAATATCTTTTTCATAATCGGACTTTAGGTATTCGTATTCGTTTAAGAAAGCGGTATGTGGGGTATTGCTTTTTAATGGAACTTCTTTCAATCGTAGGATAAAAGTACAAGTTATTTTCCTCATTCTGCTCTTCCCTGCTCGCCTCGCAGCTCCTTTCTCTTAGGGTAACGAAAAAATAGGTAGAAAACTTTGCAGCTTTTCTAAATTTTTAAGCTGAAAGCGCAAAATATTTTGTTTTTTGAGCTAATATTGAACTCATATGAACAAAAAAGCGACCGCAGCCTTATTTTATAAAGAATTGAGCAAGATTTATACCAACGATCTGACCGCGACGGAGCGCCTACAAGCGACTTCTCGCTTACTCAATATGCTATTTATTGACTGTACGCGGAGCGAAAAATTACAGTTTACGACGCTCTTCGCGCGCTTTGCTTATGCGGCTCACAAATATAGTTTACCGAAACAATTACAATTTTACCTACATACTTTCCGTAGACGCGCAAGGGCAATATTGACACGGAAAGATGCTGAGGATACGGCTTTACAAAAAGAGTTTTTGCTCGGTGCGAAGGTCGTTGCTGAAAGTATTAATGCTTTGCTTGACGTAGCTATTCCCAAAGCTATTTTAGTTTGGCTGCCGCCGAATGATTTTTTTAAATTCTCTCCCGTAGCCGTAAAAGCCTTTTTACCCTTTTGCAAAGTAGTCCTTTTGGAAGATGATCCCGAAGCGAATCAATTCATTGCCAGTGCGGAACACCAACCGGCAGAACAAATTCGTATTCAGTATAATATTGCGGAGCGAAATGAAAATTTTAATCCAACGGTACAAAAGATAAAAAGCTATTTCCAATTCCCACTCGTAGTCAATTTGATCGACGTTGAGATTGATGAAGCAACGCGCTACCGCCCGAAGGCTTTTGTCATCGAACCCGATTACCTTGTAGATGTTACCGCCGTTGCCAATTGCTTTCAGAGCTTTGGTGCCGTTCCTTTACTATATTTGCTGAAGAAATTTTTACCATTTACCTATTCCAAATATTTGATGATTGGTAATATTGCCAACTTCTTTTTGGATGAACTGATGAGTAATCCGGAGCTTGGCTTTCGCGAAATATTTCCAAAAGTTTTCCGACTCAACCCATTGGCCTTTTCGATATTTACGGATCGTGATATCCGGGAGATTATGGAAAAGAGTCAAAAGCATTTTGTGAATTTGAAGCAGATGGTGCATCAGGGCTTTGCAGAAAATGATATAGAAGTAGCTGATTGTTTTCTGGAACCCAGTTTTTACACGGAGGCTTATGGTTTGCAAGGACGGCTAGATGTATTTTATCACAAAGCTGATGGCGAACACAATCCTGCCATCGTGGAATTGAAAAGTGGTAAGACCTTCAAACCCAACAAATGGGGTCTCAACCAAAACCACTATATCCAGACGATGCTTTATGAT
>CALFBG010000274.1 GCA_937951685.1 uncultured Saprospiraceae bacterium
GCCATTACTTCTTTGGATCCCGCTTTTGCTCGGAGTCAGAATAATATCTGGGCGGTTGATCATCTTTATAATGGATTGGTACAATTGGACGACGAGTTGAATATTGTGCCGTCGATTGCTGAGCAATGGGACATTTCAGCAGACGGTTTGGTCTATACCTTTAGCCTACGGAAAGATGTTTTTTTTCACGATAACGCCTGTTTTCCCGACGGAAAGGGAAGGGGAGTGCAAGCAGCAGATTTCAAATATAGTTTCGAACGCATACTCGCGGAGGAAACGGGATCGCCGGGTGCGTGGATTTTTAAAGATCGGGTACGACCGACGAATGCTTTCGAAGTGACGGGACCTTACGAGTTCAAAATTCATTTACAAAAAGCCTTTCGGCCGATGTTGGGAATTTTGACGATGCAATATTGTAGTGTAGTACCCAAAGAAGCCATTGCGAAGTATGGCAACGATTTTCGGAGTAATCCGGTGGGAACGGGCGCTTTTCAGTTGAAACGCTGGCTAGAAAATCAAGCGCTTTTTTTGGTGAAAAACCCCAATTATTTTGAAAAGGAAAATGGTCAGGCTTTGCCTTATTTAGATGGCGTGAAAATCAGTTTTATTGGAGATCGAAAAACGGCTTATCTAGAATTATTGAACGGCAAGCTAGATTATATTTCGGGCTTGGAAGCTTCTTACGTCAATGATTTATTGACAAAAGATGGCACTTTGCAAAGCAAACAAGCGGAGACCTTACAATTTCTAAAATCTCCTTATTTGAATACGGAGTACTTTGGAATTTACATGAAGGCTGCGGATAAAATGAACCCTTTGGCCCAAAAACAAATTCGGCAAGCGCTGAATTATGGAATTGATCGAGCGCAAATGATGGAAGCGATGCGTAATAATGTTGGCAAAGCTGCGGTTGCTGGCTTTACGCCGAGAGGATTGCCTTCTTTTTCGGCTGCACAAACCCAAGGCTATTCTTATCAGCCCGATCAGGCGCGTGCCTTACTCGCAGCGGCGGGCTTCCCCAACGGTAAAAACTTGCCGGAAATCAAATTATTGACCAATAAAGATTACCTAGACCTCTGTACTTTTGCGGCGAAGCAATGGGAAGAATTGGGCATTAAGGTGCAAATTGAGTTAATGGAATCGGCGACCCTCAGAGAGATGATGAGTAAAGGGCAAGCTAATTTTTTCCGTGCTTCTTGGATTGCGGATTATCCCGACGCGGAGAGCTTTTTTACCATGTTTTACAGCAAATACCCTGCGCCGCCTAATTACACGCAATTTGCCAACGCAGACTTTGACCAACTCTACGAAGCAGCGCTCAACGAAAATGATGATGCGAAACGTTACGCCTTGTATCAAAGCATGGATAAAATATTAATCGAGGAAGCGCCAGTCGTGTTCTTATTTTACGATGAAACGGCCGTTTTTGCCCGAAAAAACATCAAAGGCTTGAGTAAAAATGCAGTTAACTTATTGTCTTTGAAAAAAGTAAGAAAAGAGTAGGAGGATAATGCCTCTATTGCCAAAACGAAAAAATCCCGAATCTTCAGTAGTGAAGATCCGGGATTTTTTTATGCTTGGAAGTAATTCAAAAGAACTACTTCTTCGTAAATCTTATTGGTTTACGTCAAGTGCTTTCAAGGTTTCCATGTTAAGGTTACCTAATGGCAAGCTCTTATCCGTTTGGAATTGTCTAAGCGCAGTTTGAGTTTGTACACCCATTACACCATCAATTGGTCCAGGATTGTAACCCATACCTTTTAATGCTTTTTGTACTTGCATTACTTTGTTAGAAGTTGTTTTTTCAGCACAAAGTACTTCTGTCCAAACGGTGTAACCACCTTCTTTCACTAAACGCTTTTCTTTGATCGTAGTGTATACTGCAGGAATTGTAATTTCACGAGTAGCTTCTGGAGAAACTAATACTTTCTTAGTGATTGTCTTGTAAACAGCTTCTACAGGAATTTCTTCTACTCTTGCTGGCTGATCAACAACTTTCTTCGTTACTGTCTTGTATTTAGCAGGAATGATGTCTTCTGTAGTAGTAGCCGCAGATTCTAATACTTGGAAAGTTTCTGTACGGTATTTTGCAGGAATTTTTTCGTAGCAAGCCACGTAGCAATCATCAGGGTTTTGAGAGAAACAGTTTGGAGACTTTTTCTTTCTTACCCACTGGCCTCTTTCCGGAGTTTCTAATACTTGACGCGTTTGCGTAGTGTATTTTGCAGGAATAGTTCTTAACTTTCTTTTTTCTGGCTCTACCATCATTTGCTCAGAGACAGTTTTGTAAGTAGCAGGAATTACTTTGTACTTTACCGTACCTTCTTTTGCTAATACTTGCTCCGTTACAGTTTCGTATACCGCAGGGACTTTTTCTAATTTAGTAGAAGCCTCTTTTTTTACTTTTTGAAGTTCAACATATTCGTATTGATCTGGCACCTTACACTTTGCGTAGCACTTTCCGTACTCGTTTGTTGGAGGAAGATCATCGAAAGGAGTGTCTTGAGCAAAAGCAGAACTCGTTAGGGCTAGTGTGAACATTGCACACAAGAGAAGTTTAAGGTTTCTCATATTAATTAGTGGTTTTGTTAAATAAATATTTAGATTAAAAATTCGTTACAAGCTTATGACGTCATCCAATGTATATTGTCACCTTTACTTAGCTTAAAATTTAAAGTATTTTACTAAGCTTTGAT
>CALFBG010000275.1 GCA_937951685.1 uncultured Saprospiraceae bacterium
TTCAATTAACAACATCGAACAAATTGTCTTAGATAACCCAACACCAGGTACTTATAAAATTCAGATTGATGGTAAAAGCTTACCCTTTGGCGCACAGGAATACGTAATTAGTTACCAAATTATTTATCCAGATTTAATCCTTACTTATCCGCTCGCAGGAGACGCGTTGATTCCAAATAAGTTTCAGCGGATTCAATGGGAAGCAGAAGCGAGTAATACTGCGACGTTTACCTTGGAGTATTCTTTAGATGGCGGAACAAGTTGGGTGTTGATTGATAATGATATTCCGGCAACGCAACGGAGCTACAAATGGAAAACGCCAAATTTATTGATTCATAAAGCCTTGGTACGCATTCAAAAAAATGATGGATCTACTGAAATCGTAGAAAGTGGCTCGTTTAGCATCTTATCGGTGCCTAATGCGCTTACGGCAACTGCCATTTGTGAAGGAAATATAAAATTAAATTGGAATAGTGTTAGCAATTTCAAGCATGAGGTTTTTCAATTGCGAGGTACGGAAATGGTATCTTTAGGGGTAATGGAGGAAAATCAAGTATTACTCAAAACAGGCTTAACGCTCGGACAAAAAAATTGGTTTGCCGTTCGTTATCAGGTGCAAGATTCAATTTACTCTCAACGTACTTTAGCAACTTACGTCATTCCCGAGACGGGCGCCGTTTGTCCTTGGTCAGACGATGCAAAAGTCTTGCCTCGGCATACCGTTACTAAAGCTAGGGCAGCAACGAGTACCGCACTGAGCGAACAAGAAAAGATCGAAATCCCTATCCGGAACATTGGAAATAATACGATCAACAGTTTAGAGCTCGCTTATCAACTAGGCGAAAATACAGTGGTGGAAGAATTATTAAGTGTACCAT
This sequence comes from uncultured Saprospiraceae bacterium, assembly GCA_937951685.1. Lineage (GTDB taxonomy): Bacteria > Bacteroidota > Bacteroidia > Chitinophagales > Saprospiraceae > CALFBG01. The sequence goes on from CALFBG010000275.1 coordinate 879, forward strand.
TGGCCTCTGGTGATTCGGTGCTTTATCAATTCAGTCCATTGGAAGCATTGCACCAACCGGATACTTTTCAAATACAATATTGGACGAAATTGCTTGGTGATACCTATCCGGAAAATGACTCACTTTTAAATGCCATTTATGCCATTCAATTACCAAATGATCCAGTAGACTTACCTTTGAAATTTGATTTTCAATTTGAGGCAGATCAACGCTACGAAGCGGATTATATCGGTTTACCGAATGCGGTGGCTTGGGATTTTAAAAGTTATGGCAACGGGAGTTTGAATACCAATAAGTCGAATCAATCTTTGATCTTAGCGGCGGAAACAGATATGGCGGCGTTGCCAACGAATCCAGCCATTATTTTGACTGCTAACCTGCAGGATTATACTTCGACGGCTGGTGTAGATTTGTTTTTTCAATTAGAATATAGACTACTTCCAGATGAAGAAGAGCTAAGTTTATCCGCGGTAAATAGTCAGGTGTGGGTACGCGGAAGCGATCAAGATGCTTGGATTTTGACGCCCTTGAGTTTTAATCAAACAGAATGGACTGCGGCACCTAAAATTAACGTAAGTGGTTTTTTGTCCGCAGCGAATCAGGCCTTGAGTTCCAGTACACAAATTAAAATTGCACATACCAGTAGTACCGCCTTAGAGATGCGCTCTTTTGTGATTTTAGAAGATCAATCCTTACCCGTTAGCTTAAGCTTTTTTACCGTTGAGCGAGCAGGAGAAACGGCACAATTGGAATGGAAAACGGACTCGGAGTTTAACAATGCGAATTTTGAAGTACAACGTGCCTTGCCTAGCAAAAGACAGGCGATTGGTGAATTTGAAACCATTGGGAAAGTCACGGGAAGAGGAACGAGCAACGAATCTACGTACTATCATTTTGTTGATGCTAAACCCGCACTTTTTACGACGAATTATTATCGCTTGAAGCAAATTGATTTTGATGGGAATTTTAGTTACTCGGAATGGAAAGCAATTGATTTTGACAAAGATGCAGTTAGCCTCTTGGTTTATCCAAATCCAGTCGAACGTCATTTTTTCTTAGAAGTAAGCAGTAAAAAAGAAACGCCCATTTTTGTGCAATTATTCGACCCTATTGGTAAATTAGTACTCAAGTGGGACGGCGAATTAGTAGCTGGTCCAGAGAAATATCGCTTTACTGTTCCCAACGGATTAAGCGCAGGCACGTACACGCTCAGAGTCAAAGTTAACCGAGAATTGCTGGTTTATCGCTTACAGGTTTTTCACTAAATAAGGCATTTTGCATCCGTTGCGATCGGTTTAGTTGGAAAAGCCTTTAAATAGTACTACCTTAGTTTTCTAAAATATTAATAATGAGAATATTAAGTATTTTTGTTGTTATGATGTTGGTTAACTTTATGGTTTCTGCTCAACCGATTGAAGATCAAATCAAGCAAGTCGAACAACAATTAGCGAGCTTAGCGCAACAGCAAGAACAGCTCAAAGTTGCGTTAGAAGGTTTAAAATTACAAGGCTTACAAACGGATTTGAAATCCCTTGGTTTACCTGCTTTAGCACCTGATGAAAAATTGATCGAGCACGCTGCTTTTAGTCTCGTTTACGACGAAGCACACGAACAAGCCAAGTGGGTGGCACACCTGATTTTACCCGAAATTATCGACGGCAATGTGAGTCGTACGAATGATTTCCGGGAAGATCCACTCATTACCACGGGCACCGCCGTAGAGGCAGATTACTTCCTAAAAACGCTACAACCAGATAGTACTTATGAATACGATGGCTTTGGCTATGATCGTGGTCATTTGGCACCTTCTGCCGATTTTCGCTGGTCAGCGAAAGCCTTGTCTGAATCTTATTTCTATTCTAATATGTCGCCACAAGCACCTGATTTTAACCGCGGTCGCTGGGCGGAACTTGAAGGGTTAATCAGAGCTTATATTTTTGCCAATCCCCAGACAAAATTGTACGTAGTTACAGGACCGGTATTAGAAGATGATTTACCCAAACTAGAAAGAGGCATTCACAAAGTCAGTATTCCACGGCAGTATTTTAAGGTCGTACTAGACGAAGCACAACAGCGAGGGATTGCTTTTTTGATGCCGAATGAAAAAGCTAAATATCCAGTTGCTTCTTACGCAGTTTCCATCGACGAAGTAGAAGCTTTGACGGGCATTGATTTTTTTCCAAATTTGCCCGATCCAATCGAAACGGCTATTGAGCAAGAAAGTAACGTCAAATTTTGGTTGCCATTGGCAGAGCAGTCAGATGTAAATCCTATCTTTCCACCCGATTTGCCCCGAATGCATTTCAATACCGTGCAAGCAAAACAATGGCAAGGCACGGGAGAAACCATCTCCGTTTGTGGAACGGTAGTGAGTACCAAATTGAGCCGTAAAGGACATATTTTCTTAAACTTAGATAAGCAATTCCCACAGCAAATCTTTACGGTAACGATCTGGAAGGATAGTAAACTCAATTTCAGTTATGAACCACAGATTGAACTCAAAGGTCGAAAAATTTGTGTAAAAGGTAAAGTGACTAATTTCAATGGTACACCAACGATGAACATCGAAGACGAAGCACAAATTCAATTTTTTGAAAATATGCAGAAGTAGGAAGTGGATTATTCGCTGATCCGCTAAGTAAGAATACAGCGCCTAGCGAACAAGTTCTATAAAAAAATGATTCATTCGAAGTGAGATTCCTTCCAAAACGGTTACCTTTACGTCAAACTTATTACTGATGTATAAAAATAGTATTGGAATCCTAGTTTGTCTATTATTATTTGTGTGGAATACAAGTTCTGCACAATTTCATATCCCACTTTATCCTGGCCTGTCAGGAAATGCACTGGAAATACAATTGCAAACGGATTTTAAACCAGCGATTGTTTTAGGATATAGTACGGCAAGAGATACGCTGTACGCTAAAATTGAAGCGCGCAACGATAGTCTTTACTGTGTCTATTCTGGTCATAATTTATACTTAGACCCTAATCAAGATCCGACGGAATACGTTTACCTCGCTGGTTCCGCCAACGGAATTAACGCAGAACATACTTATCCACGTTCTAAAGGCGCAGCGTTAGAACCCGCACTAAGTGATATGCATAATTTGTTTCCTACGCGAACAGCAGTCAATGGCGATCGAGGAAGTTTTCCTTTCGGAGAAGTTGTAGACGCGCAGGCGAATCAATGGTATTATTTGACTCAAGAAATAAGTTCGATCCCCAATGGAGCTACGATTGATTTGTACAGCGAATTGGGAAATGGAATTTTTGAACCCCGGGAAGATCACAAAGGAAACGTAGCGCGTGCGATGTTTTACTTTTATACGATGTACCGCAGTCAAGCAAATAATGCCGATGCTAGTTTCTTTGCGCAACAGCGTGCCACCCTTTGCGATTGGCACTTATTGGATCCCGTCGATCAACGAGAATGGAATCGAAATAACAAAATTGCCAGTTACCAAGATGGCAAACGCAATCCTTTTATCTTAGATTGTACCTTAGCTTTCCGAACTTATTGCAGTGAATTTGCGGAATGTATGCCTACTTCAAGTGTACAATCGCCCGAAGATAAGGTATATCGCTTGTCGCAAAACCAACCTAATCCTTTTTCCAATACAACGGAAATCCAATACACGCTAGCAGAAAAATTTCAAGTACGCTTGAGTTTACATAATCTGCTTGGACAAGAAATTGCAACTTTGGTGGAGGCAACTCAAAATCCAGGGGAATATCGTTTGCGTTGGGAAAAAAATGCGACAGTTGATTTGCCCGGTGGTATTATTTTTTATAAACTAGTATTGAGTAACGGTAACCATAACATTACACAGGTACGGAAGATGTTGGTCTTACCATAAGCAGAAGATTTGCAATAAGATTGTTCAATTTTGCTGATGTTTGAAAGACGTGTTGAACAATATCATTTTGTATTGTTTTACACTTGATTCGCTTTGGAAACTTCCGTAAGAACTGTATTTTTGGAAAAAAACAACTTCTATTGATTATCAAAAAATAGCCCTCAGCTATTCTCAAGTACTAAGACAAAATTAATTTGCCATTAAATTGTGTTAGATTTTGATCAGTATTGGTACTTAAGTACGAAAGCAAGGGCTTTATCTAAGCTTATGCGATCATGAAACAAGTTATCAGAATTTTTATTGGATTGGTTTTAATTAGCCTCGGATTTTTCATTGGAACTTCTTGGAAAAATAAGGATTCCATTGCTCAAGAAAAAGCTTTACCTGCGGAAGTTTCTACTACGCCGCAGCTGGAGGAGGAAGCGGAAACGATTCGCCGCAGCAAATTAAACGAGGAAGAAAAAGCAACGATTAGTTTATTCGAAGCGGCGGCTCCTTCGGTTACTTTTATTACGACGAGTAACGTACGCCGTAGTTTTTACAGTAGAAATATTCAAGAGATTCCTCGGGGAACTGGTTCTGGATTTATCTGGGACGAAGCGGGACACATCATTACGAATTATCACGTGATCAAAGGGGCAGATCGAGCACAAGTTACCTTGGCGGATCATTCTACTTGGTCTGCATCATTGGTAGGCGTTGCACCCGATAAAGATTTAGCGGTGCTGAAAATTGAGGCACCAAAAGACGTACTCATTCCCATTCAACGTGGCGATTCGGAAAACTTATTGGTCGGACAATCGGTGTACGCTATTGGAAATCCTTTTGGTTTAGATCAAACCTTAACTACGGGCATTATTAGTGCCTTGGGAAGAGAAATTGAATCGGTGTCAGGAATTCCAATTCGGGATGCGATTCAAACAGATGCGGCGATTAATCCCGGAAATTCAGGTGGTCCCTTATTGGATTCCTCCCGGAAATTAATTGGGGTAAATACAGCCATATATAGTCCTTCGGGTGCGTACGCGGGCATTGGATTTTCGATTCCCGTTGAGATTGTAAAGTGGGTCGTTCCGGATTTAATTCAGTACGGAAAATTGATGCGTCCGACGATGGGTGTAGAATTAGCCTCTAATCAATTTACCCAGCGGTATCGAATTGATGGTGCTTTGGTTGTTAATATTTTAAAAGGTGGCGCCGCAGAAAAGGCCGGTCTTTTTCCAACCCAACGGGATCGTTACGGTTCCATTATTTTGGGCGATATTATTATTGGTGTAGATGATGAGAAAATTGCTTCGCGGAATGATTTAATTTTGAAATTAGAAGAATACAAAGTAGGGGACACTATCAACTTAAAGATTCTACGCGAAGAAGAAGAAAAAACGGTCTCGTTGACTTTGGAACGTTCGGAATAAGAAAAACAACTTCGGAATAAACAAAACGAATTTCTAATGAAAAAGAATAGTTTAATTTTAATGCTCGGTCTTTGCTTAAGCTGCTTGCTTATGAGTTGTGGCCATTCAAACGAAGCTACAAAAGCTACCGCGGAATCGGACGTCTCAACCAACCAGCCCGCTGCTGAAATTGTAGAAAATAAATTATGCTTCCGCAATGAACATCCATTCAAAGACGCGCCTTCTAAGCAAGATGTGGAAGAACTAAACCTGGAGATCGAAGGCGAGAATGTAACGGGGATTTACAATTGGTTACCCGCCGAAAAAGATCAACGCAAAGGTAGCTTGACGGGAACGATCAAAGATAAAGTCATTCAAGCTCAATATACCTTTACACAGGAAGGCACCGAAAAAACGACAAAAATAAAAATAACTTTAGCCGCTGAGCAAGCGACGGTTTCGGGCGGACCACCGGTTTTAGGCTTGGGCGCTACGCTTGGAAAAGTTGCTTGTCAATAAAACAACGGATACTGTACCCGCAAAAAAGGACTAGTCATTTATTTGGCTAGTCCTTTTTTGTTTTTTAAAAAAAACGTAAAAAGAAAATCGCACCCGAAGTAGCTAAGTGGGGAAGCAGTCATAGCACTTCAGCGTAAGTTTTGCCCTGAGGAAATCAGCAAACTGCGAACTAGGTATTTTTACCTAAAAAAATAAAACAGGTAATTTCGCCTATAAAAAATGAGGAAAACCCGCGTGAATAGTTGACGTATTGCCTCTAAATTTGTAATGTAATTAAAAGGAAGTGTAGCTACAAATTTTCTTTACCTTGACGCAGGCGAAATCCGAAAAGCCTAATGAATAGAGTAGGAATTTTAGAACCTTAAAAAACATAAATTATGTCAACGTATAAAATATTTATGCCCGCAGGACCTATTTGGGACAATGAAGATGCAAAAGTAAAAGCACCTAAAGTAGCTGCTGCTCACCAAGGAAAATGGACTGGCGAGTGGAAAACAGTCGTACCAAGTGAAATGAGTCTAGTAGAGGTTGAATTACACGTAAATCGCGAAGGAAAGAACGAGTACAAAACAATGGTATTAGCTGGACCGCTTTGGAGTAACGATGAAGCTCAGAAAGTGGGATCCGCAATCGCTGCTTCTTACGGTGCGGAATTTACGGGCGAATGGAAAACGATCGTACAAGGAGAAATGAGTGTAATCGAAGTTTTGTTTAAGTTTTAATCAAGATTTCTAGGGTAAGTACTAATACAATTTAATGGCAAAGTAATTTTGTCTTAGTACTTACCAGAACGAGCGAGTTATATATCAAGGCAAATCTTAAGTACTAAGACAAAATTAGATTGCCATTAAATTGTGTTAGATTTTGATCAGTATTGAGGCACGAAAACCGCCCTAAGCCTTTGCTTAGGAAGGCTTTGAGTAACGAAGAGACTGGTCGAAAGATGATGCAAGTTAATAAGTGATTTAATTTGTATTAGTACTTAAAAGCCTTTTAGTAAATTAAATAACCTTAAAAAACAAAAATTATGTCAACTTATACCGTATGGATGTCAGCAGGACCGCTTTGGAACGATGAAGATGCAAAAGAAAAAGCACCTAAAATCGCAGCGGCTCACCAAGGGAAATGGACCGGACAATGGAAAACCGTTGTACCGAATGAAATGAGTATCGTCGAGGTAGAATTACATACCGGAATGGAAGGAAAGAACGAATTTAAAACGAAGATCATCGCAGGACCACTTTGGAGTAACGATGAAGCTCAAAAAGTAGGATCCGCTATTGCTGCTTCTTACACAGCGGACTTCACCGGCGAATGGAATACCATCGTAGAAGGGCAAATGAGTGTGATCGAAATTATCAACAAATTTTAAGTAGTTGCTGATCAATCAACACGCTTTTCATTAGAACACCGCAAGATGCTTAGCATCCTGCGGTGTTCTTTTGGTATAAACCGGGTATAAAGCCCTAAGGAAATTTTTGTACTAGATATTTCGCTTCAGCGCCATCATGGAACCTAAGTGCAAGGCTTCGTGTAAGTTGTTAAACTGAATGGCATCTTCAACGGAATTTAGTACAACGTTGTAGCTCGTTGGATATTCCTTAAATTCTTGAAAAAGGCCTTCTTTGTAATCTTTTTCTAAACGGTCTACATTGCTCAAAAACTGAGCAGCAAGCTGATCAAACTCCGCTTGGGAAACAGTTCCTTGGGGAGCAGTTCCTTTTTTGTACTGATCGATTATTTCCGGGGAAAGTTGCGGCGTAATGCCGGATAGTTTGTAGCAAAGCAATTGTTGCGTGACGACTAGGTGTCCAAAATTCCAGACCAAGTTATTATTAAATCCAGCAGGCATGAGGTGCATTTGCGCTAGGGACAAACCGTCGATGACTGATAAGACATTTTCTCGAGTGATTCTCAGCAAATTAAATTGCTGCGTCAAATTTTGCATTTTTATTTAGTTTTAAAGCTACGTTTAAATCGTCTATCCGTGCAAAGTACTAAGCCAAAGAAAAGCTAAATACCAAAGATAGCGTTACGTAATTAGATGAGCGTGCAATTTACAAAAATGAAAAATGCGAAGAGCTATTTTACCAGCATTTTTAGGGAATTGAAAAAGAAAAAAAATAGGCGCTTAGTGGGGAATTTAATAGGAGAATAGTAAGAACTAGTTTGTTTTACTAAACCAAAATTAATAAATTTTTCTAAAGATTCTAAAAATATTTCCTTTACTCAGATTTTAGACTGATTTTTTTTGAGATCTTTAAACAAGATAATGTTAAAAGTGTATTTTTGTAGCAGATTAGTTACTGCTTGGTTTATAAAGTTGTTTAATTTATTGCTGATGAAAAATATTATTTCGCTGACCTTATCTTTACTCTTCTCGTTTGTCATTTTTCAAAGTGGATACGCCCAAGCCAATAATTTTATAACCGCATTGGAGCAATACCTCAGTGTGTTGGAAAAAGACAATCCACACTTTGGTCTTTCTATTGCCGTTGCCCAAAAAGATAAACTTGTTTTCCAAAAAGCTTACGGTTTGGCCAATCGCAATTATGAGCTTCCCGTTACCACTAAAACAAAGTTTAATATCGCTTCCATTGGAAAAATGATGACGGCGATTGCCATTTTGCAACTAGAGCAAGACAAGGCTTTAAACTTACAAGAAAAGCTAGGTACTTATTTTCCCGATTTTCCGCACGAGGGCATTCGAGATTCTGTTTCCATTCATCAATTATTGACTCATACGAGTGGCTTACCCATTTGGTTTACGCCCGATTTCCCACTAATCTCCAAGTTTCAATACGAAGATCTAAAAGATTATGTGCCCTTATTTAAAAAGCTAAAGATAGATACTGCAAAAGTAGACACTTACAGTTATAGCAATGTCGGATATTTTGTGCTAGGCTGCCTCATTGAAAAAATAGCAGGTGTTCCGTACGCCTATTTTGTGAGTGAAAACATTAGCCTCCCACTCGGTATGCGAGATACGGAATTTTATAGCTTAAATGAGATTAAAAAAGTGGCGGCAGAAGGCTATATGCGACCAACAAAAGACGGAGAAGCATGGCAACGTAACGACCGCTTTAACTTAGCGAGTGGTCCGGCGGGCGGGGCTTACGCAACGCCGAGTGATTTGGTGCGACTCTTTTTGGGACTCCGTAATCATCAATTGCTCACGCCCGAAAACACGAAATTGATGATGGAGGAAAAAGTAAAGACTCCTCAGGGAGGCTATGGTTACGGCATTGGGCAGACGAGCTACAACGACCATCCTATCCTAGGTCATTTGGGAGGTTTTTTTGGTGCTCGGGGCGAACTCATGTGGTACCAAACAGCCGATTACACCATTGCCATCCTCGCCAATTCGGATCAAACGGATTATATTGATGTTAGCCACTTTATTGAAGTTTATCTGGCGGGCACCGCTACTCAGCAAGAGGCGCATACCCAAACGCTAAACCTGCTGCAACAAGTATTAGATCAAAAAATTGATATTAGCACAGCCGAAACCAAAGCACAATTAGCCAAGGGGACTTACGATTCGGATTTGCTACAAATCAAAGGCTATTTTTATCTAAACAAAAATGATTTTACTCCAGCACTAGCGATTTTCCAGTTGAATGCTCTGCTTTTTCCCACCGACGGTACACAAAATGATCTGCGCAGAGCAGTAGCGAGGACTAAAAGTCAAGAAGCTTGGAAAAAGTGGTAAATCTTAACTGACTAAATAAAGATTAGTCATCGTTAAACTTTACAAACACTCTAAAATAAGCTACTATTGTGATCGGTAAGTAAATACTGCCTACCAACCCAAAATAGCGAAACTAGCATAAAGTCTAATTTCGTCACCAATCTATGTTGCAAAATGATTTAAGGGCAGAAATGCTCCACGATAATTTGTGGCGATTGCTTTTTCGCTTGTCGCCCATTGCCATCCTTTCGATGTCGATCAACAGTATTAATACATTTGTTGATGCGATGTTTATCGGACATTATTTGGGAGAAGTTGCCGTTGGTGCGATTTCTCTGGCTTTTCCATTGGCGATTGTAACGGGGGCTTTTTCTGCGATGATTGGCGTAGGTGCTTCCTCGATTTTGAGTATTGCGATTGGAGCGGAAGAAGGAGAAACACAGCGTAAGATATTCGGAACGACTGTTGTTTTGGCCTTAGTGGTGAGTTTGTCTTTAACGTTTTTGGGCTGGACCTGTGCGGAATTTTTGATTGGAAGTATGGGGGGGAAAGGGGAGATGTTAGCCCTTGGCGTTCGATATTACCAACACTTAATTCTGGGTGCCTTTTTCCAGATTTTTGCCGTGGCGACGAGTATGCTGATTCGAGCGGAAGGGAATTTGAAAGAAGCGATGGTCATTGCCATTTTTAGTACATTGGTTAATATTATGCTGAATCCCGTTTTTGTGGGTTATCTGGAAATGGGAATTGAAGGAGCCGCTTACGCAACCATTGTTTCGATGGTATGTTTTAGTGTCCTCAACTTCTGGTATTTTTATACGGAGCGGGCTACTTTTGAAATAGATTTTCGTTATTATCGACTGGAATGGAAAATTGTTCGACCATTATTGGGCATTGGAATTTCAGCGATGATGTTACAATTGATGTTTGTCTTACAGCAAGTATTGGTTTTCAAATCCTTAGATATTTACGGTACGGATCGCGACATTACTTTTATGGGCGCTTGTTACCGGATTATGATTCTACTAATTATGCCCGGAATTGGTTTCTCCGCGGCGATGCAACCCATTTTGGGAATTAGTGTTGGGGCAAAAGATTACGCGCGGGTACGCCGCACTTTTTGGATCTTTACGGGAAGTAACTTATTGGTTTTAGTATTTTGTTGGGGCTTAACGATGCGATATCCGACCACGATGCTCGGTTGGCTTTTGCCCAATATGGTTTTTACGGCGGAAGACATTTTGAACTTTCGGTATTTATTATCGCTCTTAGTGTTACATCCATTCTTCATTATGGGCGTCAAATTATACCAATCAATCGGCAATGCCAAACTAGCTGGAAATATCCTAATTTTGCGAGAAATTCTATTCTTTGTTCCCGTCTTGTGGCTTTTACCAAAATGCTACGGCGTAACGGGCATCTATCTAACGCCAATTGTACAAAACATTTCTGTTGCTATAGTCATTATTCTACTCTTGAATCGCACTTTTCGCCGTTGGACGGAAAAAGAACAAGTTTTGGTGAGGCCTTAGCGACAAAATAGCGCTATTGCTTCCACTTCGCCTGTAAATCTTCAAAAACAACTGCGGGTAAGGTCTGGTAAACTTTTACTTCAAAAGGACCCCGATCGTCTGAGCGATCGCTTGACAACAATACACCATTATAGGGTTTATAATTATCCCAAGGCCAGATTGCGGAAGGTTTTTCCTGTTCCGCTTTGCTATAAAAGGCCCATTGTTTGATCAGCTTATCTTTTTGATCAATGTATACTTCGTATTTGTTGTTGGGGGTATTTCCTACCTCGTTGAAAGTCAATTGCACCACTTCCGCCGGAGCGCCAGCCTGCGTCGTATCTGATCGCAAGTACTTCAAACTTACGCCCGGATCTTTCAATTTAAATGGCATTACCAACCAGTAGGAATCATTGATCCACATATTTTTCGCAAATTTCAAATACTTATTCACGCTATCCGGTTGCGACATTGCGGTTCCATTGCGCCACACTTTTCCTTCCATCGTATTCATATTCAACAAATAAATGGAGCTATCCCGTTTGACTTCAATTCGGACGCGATTATTTTTCTTATCCCAAACCAAATCCCGCGCTTTGAAAAAATTCCAAGAGATATATTGCAAATCCTCCCATTTTTCCTGTCCGCCCATTGCTTCCATTACTTCGTCGGCGAGTGTGATGGCTTTGGCGTCGGAGGTGGCAGGATCGAAAGATTTGGTGTCCGTTGTTTTATTGGTTGTCGGTGCTTTTTTTGTAGCGGTGTCTGCTGCGGGTTGGCAAGCTTGGAAGCAGAACAAGAATAAGAGTAGGAAGCAGTATTTCATAATCTAAATTTAGTAGGTGACCTTGGTTTTAAAAATTGAGACGAAGATAAACTACTTTTTGGAAGGATTAAAATTTGGAATGAAATAAGCTGTTCTAGAGCATGCGATGATTGAGCAATGAGGCTTCCTCATATCATCGGCAATGATTGAAGTAACAAGCTGTTTGCTGTAAGGTAGTACAGTAATTTCGCTACGATACCGTTGCGAATGAATAATGATATTTTAAATGTGAACTTTGTATTCTACTACTCGTTCTAGTGCTGAAACTTGATTTCAAAAAAAAATACGAATAATGAAACGAATACTAATTTTCTCTCTTTTTAACGTCATTTCCCTTTTCGGAATTTCCCAAGAAAATATTTTTGCAGGCTATGTTTTTGATAGCGAACACAAAGACCGATTAAAAGGTGCTAATATTGATATTTATCAAAATGAAGACCTCGTTCTGGGGGCGAATAGAACAGATTATGAGGGCAAATTTAATATTACTTTACCCCGCGCGACTAAGTATAAAGTAATTTTTAGTCGACCAGCTTATGAAGACCTTACAATGCTAATTGACCTTAGCAATGGCTCAAAAACGAATCATGCGATTCCACTTATACATTTACCCGGTTTTGAGTTTACGGGACTAATTAGGGAATACACTGGTCAGGACGAAATTAAAGGTGCTGGCGTATTGAATACCCAAATAGAAGTTTACAATAAAAATACTAAAAAACAAGAGCTGACCATTTATGACCAAACAGAACCAGACTTCGTTTACCATTTTGCTAAAAAAAATCACTACGTTGTTCAAATCAAAAAAACAGGTTATTATACCAAAAGGTTTGAAGCCATTATCGACCAAGACGGCTGTACAATATGTTTGGAAGGAATAGATGCAGACAATTTATCAGGGATATTCGACAACGATAAGGATAAAGACAAAATGAAAGAACCGCTAAGCAGTTCCATTACCGGAAAAATTCCGCTTCGGAAAATTAACTTGAATGAAATTATTGAAATAGAAAATATCTATTACAAATACGATAAGGCTAACATCAAAGAATCCGCAAAACCTGCGTTGAATAATTTAGTCAATGTTATGCGGACAACGCCCATCGTAATAGAACTATCTGCTCATACCGATAGCCGAGGGGATGATGCTTACAACCAAAAATTATCGCAAGAAAGAGCACAATCTGCGGTAGACTATATTGTGTCGAAAGGGATTTCTAGAGATAGAATAACAGCGAATGGTTACGGCGAATCGAAATTGATTAATGAATGTGACGACGGTGTTGATTGTACGGAGGCCAAACATCAAAAGAATAGAAGAACAGAATTTAAAGTAGTTCGCTTGATGGAGGAAGGTTTTACTGCGGATAAATCTTTAAAGCAAATTGTTGAAATGGAAGCACGGAGTAAATAAACTTGATAGTTTATCAAGTCTATAAGTTAAGAAGCTACAGTCTTTATTCTGAAAAATAAAAATGATATAAAAATGCCCAATTTGTCGTTCATCAGCAGCGACCAATTGGGCATTTTTTTTTAATGAAAGGGTTAGTTTTTTTTCTGAAATGGTAGTAAACGACTAAGGTTTTCCTTTTCAAGCGATCACAGCTTTCTACCCTTTTTCCCTCCTTCCTTATACAGAGATGACAATGGTCATTATTGAGGAAGAATATTAATACGGATTTTTTAAGTAAGTTATTTTCTGATCAAATAGTTATTCTTCTTGTTGAAAAATGTTGTCATAGAGTAGCTATTTTCTAACAAAAAATTATATATTTGAAATAGCTTCTAGTATTCGTGCTTTCAAAATATAGCAGCAACGAATAGGTTTGTCAACCTGACACTAGAATGTAAAAGTGATTTACTTTTGGAGTAAGTCAACTGTTCTTGTCATAAGTAAGCGTGTGCTATAAAATTGCTCTTTCAGTATTGATGTCTTCACCAATCCGGCTATTTCTGTAATGCATTACTTAAAACATCCCCCAGATGAAACAGTTTTTTTTAGTCTCTTTTCTTAGTTTTTATTGCTTCACGTTATTTAGTCAAACAAACGTTTCGGGTACCATTAATACCAGTGTTACTTGGAATCTTGCGGGCAGCCCTTATGTATTAGACGGTGATGTCATCGTTGCAGAAAACGTAACTTTGGCGATTGTCGCTGGCGTGGAAGTTCAGTTTCCTAGTCAGTGGCGTAATCTTATGCAGATGGAACTTTGAAAGCAATTGGTGCGGTAACTGATTCAATTTATTTCGTAGGAACTAGTACTAATTCAAATGAAAATGGGGGAATATTATTTTCTCCTCGAAGAATAAAAACAATGAATTGACTTATGTCAGGGCAGATCGACTAGGAGATGTCAGTAGTAGTTTTGACGCGGCTATTTACCTTGAATCACCAATCTATTTGGTAAACTTACTTAAATGCAATAATAATACTTCTTACCCTTAT
>CALFBG010000276.1 GCA_937951685.1 uncultured Saprospiraceae bacterium
GGTGATTTTGACGGAAGAAAATTTTGCTTCAATCGAGGCGAAAAATGCAGGAAACCTAGTGGTTTTCAAGGCTTTTTAACGAAGCGTGAAACAAAATTTACTCGTCATAAATTAGTGAATTTATTAGGTAAACCTACTTAAGTAGTTCCCGGAAATTGGGTTTACAATAATTTGTCAAAGCAATTATTTAATGCTTTTTCCACAACTTTAGTTCCCTAAGAGTAGTCATATCTATTTTAAGCATCTCCCAATAACTCAATCTGATTTTGGCGATTATTTTTTACGTACGTTTCAAATTCGGATCGCTCAAATAGGGTTCGGCAAGTCTGTAGGGCAAGGACTTCGAGGTCGTCGTGATTGTATTTGAAATAAAAAGGAATCGCGGTGGTTTGTAATTGACTAGCTTCCGCAAAACAAGCGACGATCCAATTTTCTACCAACTTCACAGCAGCTTCCGTTAAAGCGGTATATTGGTAACGTTGGAATACATTCTCATCGTCGTACTCGCAATGCAGCAAGTCGTCTATTTCGTAGTTGTTGAGTGTGGGCATAAGTGCTTGGTACAATTCAATTTTTACACCTACTTTAGCGTAAGCTTCTAAGAATTCATGCGTAAAGCTGATCGTAACCCAAGTCGCCGTTTCCCTTTCTGCCCGTTGAATCAATTGCTGAAATGCTTGCACACCAGCTTCTTTTTTTGCGGCTAAATAAGTATTGACTTTGGTGAGTTTTTCCCAGTATTGTCGATTCATGATTTTCTTTTTTAAAACAACTTCTTAATAAAAAAATAAAAAAGATCTTAATCATCAAGATAATCAAGTTGCTACAAAAATAAAAGGAAACTACTTGCTTGATTTCATTTTGGGAAAAACAATTTCATTTTAAAAACAAGTTTTAAGCTTTCATCGCAATCAAAACAAAAAATGCCGCCCCAAGCTATAAGCTACATCAATCTATTATTTTTTACCATACAAAAATAAAAGACCATCGTAAATAGCCTGAGGAAGAATCGAATTGTGATTAGCCGTTTCGTAATTGGTAAATTTGTATTGTAGCGTCTCGCTTTTCATCGGTGCTAAAAGTTCGTTTACTTTGATATTAGATTGCTTGATTAATTTTGATTCTACCCCGCCGTAGCAAACGAATAATTTGGTTTCTTTCTTTTTATCTTTTATTTGATCAAAATTTTCAAGTGTTAAAATCTCTTGCTTATTCCACCACAATGCACCAGAAATAATAATTAATTCGCTAAATAAATCTGGCTTTTGCTGCAAGGCATAAATGCCGAATAAGCCACCGAAAGAGTGCCCCAGAAATCCTCTTTCTTTTTTCGTATTGGGATAGTGCTGTTCTACAAGTTTCACCACTTTGTTTTCTAAAAACTCCAGAAAAGCATCGGCTTCTCCGGTAGTCTCGGCGTTAACAGCGGCGGCATTTTCTTTTCTCCCCGTTTTGAAGTTGATGCGCATTTTTTCAATATCATAAGGCGTCGGGGTGAAATCTCGATTGCGCTGTACATTCCAATCGTAGCCAGTTCCTTCCAAACCAATACCAACCAAAATGACCCTGTCTATTAAATCCGTGATCTGGAGGAGCGCGTGCGCACCCACTACAATTTCTGATAACCACCAACTGTCCAAGTAATAAAGAACTTTGTACGTCTGGGTGGAATCATACTGAATAGGTAAGGTAACGCGTAATTGATACTCCTGCTGCTCGGAACTGAGTTTGTGGATTTTTGTAAGGCTACCGTAATCGGAAACTTGACCTTGGGCGGAAACTTGAAAAAGGAAGAATAAGGAGAAGAGTAAGGTAAACAAGTTGCTGTTTTTCATTTTGTTGTTTTCTTTTTCAACAACTATTTCAACCGAAAGTTGTAAGAGGAGTAGTCTTATTGTAGTCAGTAGGAAGAGCGATTATTTTGATCTATTAGATGATATTTCCAGTTTTGTTGGGTAAATGGATTGGTGAAACTTTGCGGGACAATTTCTAAATGGAATTGTTCGTCGGCTAGTTTTTCTAAAATGAGCATACAACCGGCCGGTAATTTACCTTCAGAATCAAATTCTAATTCTTTGATTTTACAAGATTGGGTAAGGCCATTTGGGTGTAATTCAAGTTTGAAAGCTGCTCCGGTATGACCATGAAAATGGTAGTGGAAAATTACCTTGTCCAAAACTTCCCTGAGTTCCGACATCCCGTATCCACGTTGACTAGAATCGTCTCCGTCGTGGCTAAGCAAAAGATCAAAATGCGTTTTGGTTTTATATAATGCTTTGATTTTTTGACGTTCGTAGTTTTGGATAAACCGCTCGTCCGTTCTTCCTTTACGATCGCCAATTCTTCCAATGCCAACGAAATTTAGTTGCAAGCCACCTCGCTCAAAAGCTTGCGCTTCCCCCGATTTACAAAGCCAAATCCGCTGATAGATATCAATCGGAAAAATGCTTTCCGTTGCATACTTTTTTTCCAAGGCATTGAGATACCTGTGGTCTTCGTGGTTGCCTCGCACACAAATCATATCCAAATCCAACGCCGCCAAGAACGCTTTAATTTTTGGACGCTCGGTCGTAAAATCATCGTGAAAACCTAGCTCCGCACGATCGTATTGCGCGTGCTTTAAAGTTGCTTTGTCTAAGTTGTTGAGATCGGGATACGCACCCAAATCACCGCATTGTAAAATCAAATCAATCGCTTTGCCCGTTGCTTTTTGATACTGATCACAAAGCAGGAAAGGTAATAAAACTTTACCGTGAACATCTGAAAAAAGTGCAATGCGCATGAGCGGGATACTAAATGATGTGAAAATAGTATTTTACGGAGAGCACAACGTGCCTAATACGGACTAAGTTCCAACGGGGCTTAGAATATTTTTTACCGACTGCGCAAGGGATGAAATTGAAGACTCGCTTCGAACAACTATTTCCTGGAAAAGGGAAAAAACTTTTGGGTTCTTAATACTTTGAGATCGCTTATTGAAAGATCATTGCTAAGCAGCAGCAACTTCCTTTTTTGCTATTGGTTGGAGTGAGTTTGTGAGCTTGAATTTTTCGGATGGTGAGATCGTTATAATGGCGTAAAAATAGAAACTGGCGAGTTTGCACTAAGAAGTGGAAACTCGCCAGCAGCGTAAGCAGCGTAATTATTGGCTTACTTTTTTCTCGGAAGAGATTTCAATAAAAGTTTTTTCTTGGTCAACTCAACAATTGTGTATTCATTGATCGAAGGATCTTTTGCAACGGGGCATTTGTATTCCGTCTTCAGCGTTTTTGCATCCAAGAGTTCGTACGTCCCGTCTAAATTTGTATAAGGTCCTTTTACCCGTACACACCAATCTGGATCTAGGCGTTTGGTCATTTTGCCTTCTTTCCCAAACATAAAGCCGGGTTTACTCGATTTAAAATCGTTTTTGCGAACATAAGTATACACACCTTTTTTGTAAGATTTGTAAACCCAATAGCCTTCAATGCTAGGATCGTCCGTTGTCGTTTGATGATCGACAAAAGCGGTGCAAAAAGCAAAGACCAAAACAGCGATGGCGATTAATTTAAATTTTCTGAGCGTAAGCGTCATAATTCTTGTTTTATGTTTTGTGAATAAGTATTAGCAAAGTTAAAGAAGTTGTTTAAAATATGATAATTAAGTACTAAGACAAAATTAATTTGCCATTAAATTGTGTTAGATTTTGATCAGCATCGAGGCACGAAAACCGCCCTAAGGCTTCGCTTAGGAAGGCTTTGAGTAACGAAGAGACTGGTCAAAAGATGATGCAAGTTAATAAGTGATTTAATTTGTCTTGGTACTTAAGGGCTAAATGTCTACTTTAATAAGATCTTACTTACAATGTACGGAGTAATCACATCGCGGTTGAATTTTGTGTCGCGTTATTCCGCTTTTATTTTTTTCCATCCGGCTTGCACCAATTCAAAATTAAGCCCATCAAATTCAAACGTACAAGTACAATTTTTAACTAGAACAGTTTCAGCGTCTTCCGAATAATCCTCCTCATTTTCATCTTTGGAGCAATAGCAACTACTCGTCAAATCATCCGTTAAGTAATCGATGTGGATCGTTTGGGTCTCGTGGTCGTAGGAAATGCCACTTTCCCAGCCTCTCGAATTGACGGCATAAGCAAAATCTTGTACAAATGCCTTTGCTTGTCTGCTGACCAACATAATATTACTTTCAAAACAAGTGGAACACCCTCGCACGCTTCCCAGCAATAAATACTTGGTACCGGCTTTACTTTCAATCGTATAAATACGATCAAATCCATCGCCTTCAAAAATAGCATAAGGGTTCGTAGCACCGTTTTCGATCGCCTTTGTAGGAGGTAATTGCTGCGAATCAAAATCTGTAAAGTGCATCAAAGAAATTCTACTTCGGTAAGTGCCACCCGTTTTTTCATCCAAAGAAAAGTTGTAAAGCTTGCCGTCGTCTGATTGGATCACCGCTAAATCTCCTTCGGGAAATAATTTCGTCAAATCTTTTCCCTTGCTGGCGGGGTGAGCGAGTACTTTACTTAGACTTTGGAAAATAAGATCTTGCAGTTCTAGTATCAAACCGTATTCTGAGATGGAATCTCTGGAAGTAGACAGTTCATCTTGATAATCTTGATCCTTGCGTATACTTTCTACGAGCGCAGGAGGCAGGTTGGTGTCTTTCCAAGCGAAGTAATTTTCCCGATTGGCAAAGCCACTGAGGAGATCATAGTTTTTGACGTAAAGATTAGTACGAGCAACTAATTCGTCAAAATCACTTTGCGTTTGACCAATGCTTAAGGAACAAACAGTTGACAAGAAAACAGTTAGTAGTAGTTTCATATTAGAAAGTAATCTCTTGACAAAAACGAAGAAAGTCTAATCATCACCAAAGTTTTTGACGAATTTACTAGAGGAAAACGGGATCATTAGCGATTATATTTTAGACAACTTCTTTAAATATTTTTTTGTGAAATTAGCATTTTTAGCATACTTTTGATTGCCGGATTCATAGGGGTAAGTTAAGCTAATAGATATTATCAATCACGCAATAATCTAAATCAATAAGCATATTGATAAATTTACCCCTATATTAGCAAAAAATTAGGTGCACCGTAACAAAATAAGTCTTCAATATGAAGTGCTATTCCGGCTTGCAGTGTACTACTAAACGCATTTTCACATAAATACTTTGTAATAGAAGTTTGTTGAAGAAGAACGCTGTAAAGCAACTTCAATCTTTGAAAAGGCACTTTTAGTGCTACTTTCCGTCTGATGCTCTTCATTGTAAGTTTGCTTGTCATGATTTGAGTGTCCTCAAAATAGCACTAAAAGTTTCGTTTCATTAGCCTTTCAGTAAGCTTCCATTGGAAAGCATAAAAATTTAATTCTTATTATGGATAACATGAAAAATGAGAAAAGCTCCACCAGTTATAACGTCAACGGTAACGGAGAAAGCAAGTGTCCGTTTTTGGGTGGCATGCTAAACAAAGCCGCAGGTGGTGGTATGACCAATCGCGACTGGTGGCCCAATCAGTTGAAATTAAATATTCTTCGTCAACATTCAGCGCTCTCCAACCCAATGGGCAAAGATTTTGACTACGCTAAAGCATTCAAGTCGCTCGATTTGAAAGCAGTTAAAAATGATCTCTACGAATTAATGACAGATTCGCAAGATTGGTGGCCAGCAGATTACGGTCACTACGGGCCATTTTTTATCAGAATGGCTTGGCACAGTGCAGGTACTTACCGTATCCAAGATGGTAGAGGTGGTGCTGGTTCTGGCTCTCAGCGTTTCGCACCATTAAATAGCTGGCCAGATAACGGTAACCTCGATAAGGCTCGCCTCTTATTGTGGCCCATCAAAAAGAAATACGGAAAGAAAATCTCTTGGGCTGATTTAATGATTCTTGCAGGTAACTGCGCCTTAGAATCTATGGGCTTTGAAACTTTCGGCTTTGCGGGAGGTAGAGTAGATGTTTGGCAACCAGAAGAAGACATTTACTGGGGATCTGAGTCGGAATGGATGGGATCTGATAAGCGTTACGCTGGATCTAGTGAACGAGAATTAGAGAATCCACTCGGTGCCGTACACATGGGATTAATCTACGTTAATCCTGAAGGTCCAGAAGGAGTGCCGGATCCAATGGGCTCCGCATACGATATCAGAGATACCTTCGGTCGAATGGCGATGAATGACGAAGAGACTGTCGCTCTAGTCGCAGGTGGACATACTTTCGGAAAAGCACACGGTGCAGCGGATCCAGAACAATTTGTAGGGAGAGAGCCCGCAGGTGGAGCAATCGAGGAACAAAGCATGGGCTGGAAGAATACTTTCGGTACTGGCGTTTTAGACGATACAATTACTAGTGGTCTGGAAGGGGCTTGGACACCAAATCCAACAAAATGGGACCATGACTATTTCGATGTATTATTAAACTACGATTGGGAATTAACGAAGAGCCCAGCAGGTGCGCATCAGTGGACGCCAACGGCAGCTTCGGCGGCAAGAACGGCTCCTCGTGCGGGAGATGCTTCTAAGACGCAAGCATTAATGATGTCTACCGCAGATATTGCACTTAAAACGGATCCTGCTTATCTAAAAATTTCTCAGCGGTTTCACAAGAATCCAAAAGAATTTGAAGACGCTTTCGCTAGAGCATGGTTTAAATTGACACACCGTGACATGGGTCCTCGCGATCGCTATTTAGGCGTTGAAGTACCGGAAGAAGTACTAATTTGGCAAGATCCAGTACCAGCAGTAACACATCCTTTAATCAACGATCACGATATTGCTCGCTTAAAGGCTACGATCTTGGCTTGTGGATTATCTGTTAGTCAGTTGGTATATACTGCTTGGTCTTCTGCGGCTACGTTCCGTGGATCGGACTTAAGAGGTGGTGCTAATGGCGGACGTATTCGTTTAGCGCCACAGAAAGATTGGGAGGTGAATCAACCTGCTCAATTGGCTGGCGTTTTAGCAAAATTTGAAGCAATTCAAAAAGATTTTAATGCTGCTCAAGCGGATGGTAAAATGGTTTCTATGGCAGATTTGATTGTTTTAGGAGGATGTGCAGCAGTAGAAAAAGCGGCTAAAGATGCTGGACATAACGTAACGGTTCCTTTTACGCCTGGTAGAGGTGATGCGACGCAAGCACACACTGACGTAGAGTCTTTCGAAGCACTGGAGCCAGCATCGGACGGATTCCGTAACTACGCAAAAGCACACGTATCTATCTCCGCAGAAGAAATGTTGATCGATCAAGCGCAATTGTTAACCTTGACTGCTCCAGAAATGACCGTATTAATGGGTGGAATGCGAGTACTTAATGCCAACTTTGGACAGTCTCAAAATGGGGTTTTTACAAAAACGCCTGGTGTCCTTACCAATGACTTCTTTGTAAATTTATTAGACATTGCAACGACTTGGAAAGCAATTTCTCAAGCAGAAGATGTATTCGAAGGTCGCGATCGTAGAACGGGAGACCTCAAATGGTTAGGAACTAGAGTGGATCTTATTTTCGGTTCTAATACGGAACTTCGGGCGTTAGCAGAAGTATACGCTTGCGAAGATGGTAAAACACAATTCGTTCACGACTTTATAGCAACTTGGAATAAGGTGATGAACCTCGATCGTTTTGATCTAGCGTAAGCTATTCCGGGTTATAAAAAATTATATAGTAAGAGGCGATTCGGTAACGAGTCGCCTCTTTGTATTTGAATGCTTTTTTTTAGTAATAAATAAACAGTTACAAACGCTTACAGTCGACATTAATTGCTTATCGACCGACTCTAGCGACGAAGAGGGCTTTTCTTTGTATTAATATTTAAAACAGGGAGAAGCATACACATACGACTTTAGCGTAAAGCGATAAATTTCAGATACTTCTTCGTAACCCAAGTATTATCATGATGCTTGGAACTAGGGAAAAAATCCTCGTCGGTAAGACTGTAATCGGTAATGAAAGTACCGATTGCAGTTTTCTTTTTTCAGCGGGACTTATTTAACGATGCTAAACAGCACGATTAGCATAAAGGAGCTTAGTAGCAGTAAAAAATAAAGTAGTTGCTTGATCTCTGCTAAGTTGCGGCCTTCTTTGAGTATGATTTTTTGTAAAGGTTTCACAAAGAGGGTGGATAGAGCGCATACAAAAACTAAGATCAGCGCAATTTTAGCACCATTTCCCAAGAGAAGTCCTGATCGAGCGCCACGAATAAAATTGACGATGTCATAGCTAAAGAGTATATTCCAACTAACAAAAGCGAAGAGGAGTACGGAAGTTTTAATGGGAAAACCACTTTGTTCTTGTTGCTGAACAATTTGAGCGCGGAGTTCGGTAGGTGCTAAGTGGTCAGCAGTCAGAAAGCCCGTTTTTTGAATTTCATCAATAACTAGCGTAGGATCTTTGAGCGTCCAAAAGATTATTTTTTGATGATAATTTTGGACGCGATGGTTAATCTTAATTCCTTTTCCTAAGATGGGAAAGATTTGATAGGCTTCAATCGAAAGAATATCAGCTGAAGTAAAAATGAAATTTCCAATAGCGGTGACTTTCAACTCTAATTTATCTTGATCAACCTTTAAGCTTGCAAAGGGGTAAGTAGCATTGGCTAAGCCGATCCGCGCACCTCCGGTGAGTTGGTAAGGCTTCATGTTCTTTTCATTTTTTGGTAGGCAAAGCTTAGCTGACTTTTGAGTATTTGATCGAGTAGTGGATAAGCACAGTGCATTGCGCGTTTAATTTTCAATTGGATCATTTTCAAGGTACATAAAAAAAGCAGACTTTCAAAAAAGAATTTGAAAGCCTGCTTTTATGTTGTAGGTCTTAAAATCGATTTTTAAATCGCCTTCATTTTTTAGCATTAAAGACCAAAGGCATAATAATATTCTCCTGGAATATCTTCGTAAATGCCTGCTAGCATCACCCCACCTTTACCTTGCTTTTGCGCTAACAATTCGATAAGTGCAGCTACGGATGTTACGGCTTGATCGTCAAGCTTAGTAATAATGAATCCTTCCCGCAATTGTGTATGTTTTCTTAATTTTCCGGGATAAAGCTTACTTACTTTTACACCGCTCTCAATGTTAAGCTTTTTCGCTAATTCTTTAGGAACTTCTTCAAAATCAGCGCCTAATATTTTAACAACTTTTCTCGTATCTTTACTAGTCAAATTGGTATTCCCCTCGCGATTTTTTAAGATGACTTTCAAGTCTATTGCTTTTCCCGCTCGATTCACTTTAAGCAATACTTCTTCCCCCGGACGATAGCGACTAATGGCGCCTTGTAGCTCAGGCGAGGTATTTACCTTAAGCTCATCAACGGATAAAATGATGTCACCTACTTTTAAACCTGCGGTTGCTGCGGCACTATGCTCTAATAGGCTATCTACGTATACTCCTTGCGTTAAATCTAGATTCTTTTCTTTGGCAAAGTTGCCATCAATTGTGCGGATCATTACTCCAAGCACTCCTCGTTGAACGGTGCCGTATTCTAATAAATCCTTTACAACTTTCTCAACGATATTGGCAGGAACCGCAAAGCCGTATCCTGAAAAGCTTCCCGTAGGACTAGCAATTGCAGTATTAATACCAACTAAACCACCGTTGAGATTAACCAAGGCACCGCCACTATTACCAGGGTTGATTGCAGCGTCGGTTTGAATAAAGTTTTCGATGGCATATTTGTCTTTAAGAATATTAATACTTCTGCCTTTTGCACTGACGATACCCGCGGTTACGGTAGAATTTAAGCCCATTGGATTTCCCACGGCAAGTACCCATTGGCCAATATGCACATCATCGGAGTTGACGAGTGGGACGGTTGGTAAATTATTCGCTTTAATTTGTAATAAGGCTAAGTCCGTAGAAGGATCCGTGCCAATAACGGTGGCTTTATAATTGCGATTGTCGTGGAGCGTAACTTCAATATCGTCGGCGTCGGCAATCACGTGGTTATTCGTAACGAGGTAACCTTCTGAGTTAATAATGACCCCCGAACCTGTTCCTATCTTAGTTGGCATCGGACTAGTATTCGAATTTGATTTTGGTGACTGCGGTTGTAAGCGTGGGCGGAAAAAACCACCGAGGTCATCGCCAAAAAAATCGCGGAAAGGAGCCGGTATATTGCGGTACTCGATCGCTTGATCTCCTTTGCGATATACTTGCGTAGACTTAATGTGTACAACGGCATCTAATACCTTTTCTGCAGTTTGATTGAAATCTAAGGGAACAGGATTTGTCTTTTCGCCATTGGAGTAGACGGCTGCTTGACTAGGGGTATTACTAATGTGTTCAATTTTTACAACTTTATTTTTATCTGCGAAATAATTCATAATTCCGCTACTTGAAAGGCTTACGAGTAATGCTACCAAGCCCGATAAAACAATTGTTTTATTCATAATTTGATAACCAATTTGAGTGAAAAAATATCCTTGGAAGCCTGCGCTTCAACTTAGCTTGAGCAGTGCTTCCAAGGAGGATGTGTTTTGTTTTGTCCAACATAAAACTAGGCTAGTATCAACTAACTTAAAGGCTAAGCCTAATTTTATTTCCTTTAAAAAATGCTTATTTAGCAAATGCTACGTTGAACAATAAAGCTTAAGAAATTTTAATGCTACGGGCTGGTTTTTCCTTTGCCGCTTCTTTCTTGGGAAGTTGGAGATGAAGAATACCATCTTTGTACGTAGCCTTGATTTTACTGTCATCAATCAACCGTTGGTTAAGGTTGAAAGAGCGTTGAAAAGACTGATAGCTAAACTCTTTGCGAGTGTATTGATCATCGTCGTTGTCAGTCGTTTCTTTTTTTACCTCACTACGGATAGAAAGTACATTATTAAAAATTTCGATTTGGAAATCTTCTTTTTTCATACCTGGCGCTGCCATTTCTACTAAGAAATCATCTTTCGTCTCCTTAATGTTAACGGAAGGTACGGTTAGGGCAGTGTTGAGGTAATTGCGATTTGTCCAATCGAAGAGTGCGCTCCAGTCGTCATCAAAAAATCTTGAGACAGTCGGTAGCAAATTACTTTTTACTGGTAACATAACTTAAAATTTTATGATTAAAAAAATGGATACTTAACTCGTAAAGTATCAACGTATCAATCCTATAAAATCAATTGGCATACCAATTCCCAAAAACTGCCAAGCTTACAGAAAATAGTAGTTGTTGCCTGAAAAAATGTCAGCAAAAAAGGTCATTTTTTCAGGGAGAGGGAATCTAATGGATTATCATGTTGCTCTGGTCGAAAAACAACAAGGTTAAGTTTATTTATGGAAGGATTTGAGTAATGGAGAGATTGTTTAATAGAAGAGCAAAGTTAAGCGGTGGTCTAATTTATGATGCTACTGAATGGTAACTTTTGAATCAAATAAGTGCTGTCATAATAGTAATCTATAGGAATGCATTAGATGAGAATTTTCATTATCTTTGTATAGATGGAAAAATTAGGTAATATTGAGATTAGAGTAGTTGGTACTTCAGGAAATGAAAAATTAAAACCTGAGAACTATGATATTAAATATATTTTGAGTTTACTTCAAGATGTAGAAGATTTACTGTATCCGATTAATAACAAAGAAAGACCACTCATTAGTTATGATATAGGAGAAGGTTCCGTCAAGCATTTTTTTAAAACAACAATGCAAGCAATAATTGGATTTAGTGCTATTTTGACGCAAGTGCAAGCACATAATTCAATTGACTTCTTGGAATTAAAAACGGCTCGTGCCTTTGAAAATATCCAAAATTTGTCGTTGCAGAAAAATTATGAATTCCAAATTAAAACTTCTCTTAAAGACGAATACGAATTGCATATCTCTCCGATGACTAAATTTTTTAGAACAGAAAGTATTTGGGCTGAGGCTGAATTTTACTTTTATGGAGAATTGAAAAATGCAGGAGGAAAAAATAAAGCAAACATCCACTTAGATACTGCGGAGTATGGTTACTTAGCGATAGAAACAGGCGAAGAATTCTTGAAAGGACAAGAAGATAATCTTCTTTATAAGAAGTTTGGTATTCGTGCAATTGGGAAACAAAATATTGAAACCGGAGAGTTGGATAGAAAATCCCTGAAGCTAGTTGAACTAATTGATTATTTCCCGAAATTCGATCCTAGTTATTTAAATACGTTAATAGCGAAAGCAAAAACAAACTGGAAAGGAGTTGATCCTAATGAATGGCTATATAATTTAAGAGGAGATTATGAAGCATAGTGTATTATTAGATACCAGTTTCTTCATTCGACTGTTGAATGATGATGATCCTCTACATATGAATGCGCTTGGGTATTATAAGTATTACCTTGAAAAAGAAATAGCCTTAAAGGTATCTACAATATCTATTGCTGAATACTGTGTAATTGGATCTTTAAAGGATTTGCCATTGAGAAATCTTCAAATTGTGCCATTCAACTCAGATCACGCGGTCAGAGCTGGTGAATTTGCAAAAATTATTTTTACTGAAAACAGGACTTCGCCAGAAAAGCTAAAACCCAGAGCGATAATTCCAAATGATGCTAAGTTATTTGCTCAAGCGGATCTTGGTAAAAGTATAACTCATTTTGTAACCTCAGATGTGAGATCGAAAAAAACTTTAGACCTCTTGAAAAGAGGAACTATTCCCCACTTTGACATACTCAGCATTCAAACACCTTATCATCAAAGTTTTGGAATATTAGATTTATAAGAAAATATCAAAATAGCCTCACGTATCGCACTCCTTAACAAATAAGTTTTCCTATTTTCTACACGATCACATTTGTAGTAATTGGAGAGATATCTCTTCTTTGGTACTTGTAAAATAACACAAGTAAACGAATAGAAATTTCCCTTAAAGCGTAATTTTCTAAAAAAAAACCTTACTACGCAAAATGATTGCGCAGCAAGGTTTTAGCTTTGTCGTATCAAAAATAACAAAACAATGAAAGTTTCAGGAAAAGATTTAATCGCATTAGGATACCAGCCTGGTAAATGGTTTCGAGTAGCATTGGATTACTTAAATGCTAATCTACTGACCGAAGCGGAAATGAAAATTTATCTGGATACGGTAGCACCTAAAATTAAAATTATTGACCCTCACGTGGAAGCAATTCCCTATCATCAAAATATACGGGCTGAACATCCAGACGAAGTTGCTAACGTCGCGGCTGTCTTTGAGACGATGGACGTGCTCATGAAAACCCCAACGGTAATCAACGGTGCGATCATGCCCGATGCTTGTCCTACGGGAAGAAAAGGTCAGATTCCTGTAGGTGGAATTGTAGTTGCTAAAAATGCGATTCACCCTGCGATGCATAGCGCCGATATTTGTTGCTCGGTGATGATGACTTCTTTCGGAAACGTTGATCCAAAATTAGTATTGGATACCGCACAAAGTGTAACGCACTTCGGTGGGGGAGGAAGAACGGATTGCTTTGAATTACCAGAAGCACTAGAGGCAAAAATGATGGATAACTTTTTCTTGAAAAGCCAAAGAAGTTTGCACCTTGCTAAGACCCACTTAGGTACACAAGGAGATGGAAATCATTTTTTGTACGTTGGAAAATCGGAGGCTACGGGAGAAACAATCATGGTAACCCACCACGGAAGTAGAGGCTTCGGTGCAAACCTTTATAAGATGGGAATGAAAGTAGCCGAAACCCATCGTCAGCAATATTCTCCAAAAACGCTGAAAACAAATGCTTGGATTCCTTACGATTCTGAAAAAGGGAAGGAATACTGGGAGGCTTTGCAATTGGTGAGAGCGTGGACAAAGCTAAACCACGAAGTACTCCACAATGCCGTGGGACAAAAAGCAGAAGCAACCATCGTAGATCGTTTTTGGAATGAGCATAATTTTGTCTTCAAAGACGGGGAACATTTTTATCATGCGAAAGGAGCTACGCCACTCGATGATAAATTTGTCCCAGATTCAAAAAATGGATTGCGGCTAATTCCACTCAATATGAGAGAACCTATTTTGGTGGTAAAAGGGGAGACGACGGAGAATAACTTAGGTTTCGCACCGCACGGCGCTGGTCGGAACATTAGCCGTTCTCAACACGTACGCAATAATTCAGATCGTACGATCAATGAGATTTTTGCGGAAGAAACCGCTAATATTGATGCACGCTTTTACTCTGGAAATATTGATATTTCTGAATTACCTTCTGCCTACAAAAATGCACAAGAAGTACAGACGCAAATGGAGGAATTTGGTTTGGGAACGATCGTCGATCGCATCATGCCATATGGTTGTATCATGGCGGGCGATTGGCAAATAGAAGCTCCTTGGCGGAAACGCAAGCGATTGAAAAAAGAAGCTGCGGATCAGGCAAAGGTCACAGAATAAAGTCTAATTCAAGCGTAAACAGTTTTGGGTAAGTAGGTTTACCAATCTATTTGGTAAACCTACTTAAGTTGTTTGGAGGATTTTTTTTTATCCTGTTTGACCAAACGACTTGCCCATTTTTTTTAAATATCTTTCCCAAAACAAAGACTGTTATCCACTCCGGCGTATTGTCCGTAATTAGGGATTCGTAGGTAACTATTCTTTTCATAGAGACCAATCGCTTCGGGTTGTTTGTAGCCCGTTTCTAAAATACATTTTTGGAAACCTAAAGTCTTTGCCCAAGCTTCTAAAGCGTTGAGCACTTGGCTCGCTACTCCTTTGCCTCGGTGCGCAGGCAATAAATACATTCGTTTGATTTCACAAGTTTGTGCGTCGTAAGCTTTGAGCGCACCGCAGCCAATTGCTTGTTGGTCTTCGTAAGCTACAATGATGTGTTTGAGCTGATCGACGGTATTGAATTGAGCATAGAAAGCGTGGTCGGGACCATCTCGTTCGGCGAGGTCAATGTCTAAGGCTTTTACCAAACGGAGAAAATCGGGATGGCTGGCTTCGGTTCGTTGTAAGTGAATCATGAAAAGAAAAGAACTTGGTATGAAAGAATGATGATCTACATAAGCTTAACGCTAAGACTTTGGCGCTTGCTGTCCCATTTGCAAATTTTCTATCCAAGGAAAATCTTTGCGCCAATTGGAATTTCCTTTTGCACCGATCGCTTTTAGCAATTCGATTTCTTGTGCGCTTAATTTAAAATCAATCTCGTCTAAATTGGAAAGCAGGTTTTCAAAGCCGATGAACCACTCTCCGTGGTCAAGTAAATGTCGAGTGTCGGTGATCATTGCTTTAACGTCATCTGCGGTTTCCGGATCGGGAGGATTTGCCGAAAGGCGTTTACTGAGCATTTGGAGCAAACGAGCGGTCATTTTAGCACCAGTTAATTCTTCCATAATTTTACGACTTAAATCTCCGAGCTTCATATCCTTTCCTCGTTCGCTAGGCGTATAACCTTGCGTCAATGCGTAAAGAATGACCCAACGCGTCACAAAAGGAGTAATGGCTTGCTGAAAACGATCGCTTTGCGGAACATTGAGATCGTAGTCAAAACGAGCAAATAGTTTTGAACCGTGACCGGACTCGGGGCTTACACTGAGGGTAACGGAAGGACCGTCATCGTTGGTCATCCAACGATAAGCTTGTTTGTTTACGATAATTTTCCGAGATTTCTTTTTTGGGAAAGCCATGAGATTAGATTTAGTTGTGGGGGAATTTAACGTAAGTGAAGTAAGTATTTTTCGATTTGTCGGCGGTGTCGTAGCACGTGGACAATGGCGTGTTCAAATAATTGTTCAACGTCGTATCGTTGTCCCCAACGAACGTGTATTTTTTTCTTTGGATCGTGTGTTTCGAGGGGCAAATGCGGATAGTCTACAAATAATTTTTCGTGATATTCAAACATGGCACGAAGTGCTTTCTGGTAAGCCTTCGGCGAATCAAAGTGTTGTGTACTAGGATATTCCAAAGTCTCGCCCAAACTAATTCGTATGGCTACGGTGTAACCATAACCAGCTCGTACCACGTGGCTCAAAATAGACTGAATCGAAACGCAATCGGGATCTTGACTTTCGGGATCAACGAGCGTCATTAATTCTAGGGACGTCATCGTTCGCAGCAAAGTTTGGAGTTCGGAAATACTTTTTTCGTACTCATCTAATAAGGCGCCAATGGCTCCTTGATCACGGAATTTCTGCATGGAAGAATATTATTTTTTGACTGGAGTAATATTTAGCTGGTGGATGATTTTTTTAAAAACAGCTTGAATGGCTAGTTGGTTATCAACTGCCGTATTTTCTAATTCCCACAATTTTCCGTGAGCGTCGGTCGTGATTTTATCTTGGATCAATGCTCGTTTCCGTGCTGTGGTAAATTGACTCTGTAGCCGTGCTTTGATTTGGGCAGCGCTATAGCCTCGTTGCAATAATCGCTTTTCTTGCACTTCCACAGTAGCACTCACGAGTAGTACATTGTTGTTGGACAAGTAGCTCATTTTGACTTCTGCCACTAAAGCGGTATCGAGTAAAATTAAACCTCGTTTGCCGTACAAGGCTCGTCGTAACTGTAACAACAATGGCTGGTAAATAATTTCGTTAAAGTAATTTAATTTTTCGGGGGCGTTAAAGATAATCTTTCCGAGCGCTTTCCGGTCGATAAAACCGTTAGCTTGTTGTAAGTCTTCCCCAAAGTGATGTGCGATTTCGTCACGTAAACTTTGGTATCGAGGTTCCGTTAATTCGCTGAGGAGTGCGTGGCCAATTTGGTCAATATCAATGCGGTGAACCGGAATGTTTTGTTGAATGGCAAGTTGTTCAAACTGTTGGCTGACGTAAGACTTTCCTACACCCATTTCTCCTGTGATTGCTAGGATGAACTGTCCCGATAATTTTGCTTCTAGTTGTTGCTTGGCGTACAAAGGAAGATATTCGTGGATTAAGCCCTGCTCTAATTGTAAGGCTTTAACGGCGCCCGAACTGACGTGCGATAAACGCTGCTTGGCAGGAAAGTAAATCGTATCAATGTTATTCTTTTGGCTTTCGCCAATTTGGTGTAACATCAATTCGTAGTTCAAATCTTCACTATTGCGAATACCGCGGATGACAGTACCAATGTTGTTTTCGTAAGCGTAGTCTACGAGTAAACCTTGAAACGTGACCACTTTAACTTGCGGTAAAAACTTTAAGGAAGCCTCTGCAATCTCCTTTCGTTGTGCTTGATCAAAAAAATATTTTTTAGCAGGATTGACACCGATTCCCACGATGAGTTCTCCGAAAATAGCTAAAGCCCGCTGAATAATATCGACGTGACCAAAAGTAATCGGATCACCTGAGAAACCGTAAATTGCTTTTTTTGAACTCATTTTGCTAAACAGGTTTAGTTTTTAAATTTGTTCTACCGCCTAAAATTAACTAAAAAAATAAGGACTTGTCTAACTTTACAAATTAGAAGCGGAAGCATAAACGAAGCACAACTATCTGATGAGCGTCGAAGAGAAGATTGCATTCTTGCTTAAGAAATCGTATTTTTACCCTTTAATTTAGTTTTTTAATTTCCAATAAAGATAAAGCATGAAAACACCCTTACTCTTCGCAATTGCCTTCCTTTTGGCCTGCCAATGCTTCGCCCAATCTTGTTTGAGTAGTGGAATTACCTTCTCTTCTCAAGCGGAGATAGATGCGTTTCCTATTGATCATCCGGACTGCACAGTAATTGCAGGAAGTATTTTCTTAAATGATTCCTCGGGAGATATCAGCAATTTTGATGGACTTAATCAAGTAACAAGAATTGAAGGCGATTTTTTGCTCGATATTGCGATGTCTTTACAAAACTTCGGCGGCTTAGAAAACCTAAGTTATATTGGTGGTAATCTAAATCTAAATGGTTCGGCAATTACTAGTTTTGAAGGTTTGTCTAGTCTTGATTCAATTGGTGGTGACTTAGCGATTGCTACTTTAAATTCGATTGAACTGAATGGCTTGGAAAACTTGAAATTTGTTGGTAATAATCTAAATTTTTTCGGATCGGATGTTGTATCTGATCTAAGTTCATTATCCTCTTTAACGACCATCGGCGGAGACTTTTTTGTTGACTCAGGGCTTTTCTCCAGTTTTGAAGGATTGAATAACTTGGCGCGTATTGGTGGGACTTTTCATGTTTTTATGTCAAATGGGCTACTTGATTTTACGGGACTGGAAAATCTCACGGAGATTGGTGGTAGCTTGGAAATTAACAACAACGAAATTGAAAGTTTGAATGGCTTACAAAACCTACAAACCATCAATGGTCAAATTTTCATCCACCTGAATTATAATTTAACGGACATTAGTGCCCTGAATAATCTTAATTTCGAATCTGTTTCTTTTTTAGAAATCAGTTTGAACGATCAATTAGAAGCCTGTGCGGAGCCTGCCATTTGTAATTATATTTTAAACAATCCCGGTAGTGCAAATTTTCATGGAAACGGGCTAGGATGTCAGGAACTTGAAGAGGTGACGCAAGCCTGTGGTTTATTAGATTTTTCTTCAATTTATTATGAAATTTTTTACGACCTCAATCAAAATAAAATTCAGGATGCGGGGGAAATATTTTATCCAGATGGTGGCGTATTGATTGATCCGTTACAATTATCTGCTTATAATCTTTCAACAACAACGGGTGGTAGAGTCTATGTGCCTAGTGGAAACTATACCGTTACTTATGATTCCTTGGCAACGCCAAACTGGAAATTAACAACGGATTCTAGTAGCTATTTTCTGAGTCTCTCAGATACGAATCTTTCGGATACCGTACGGTTTGGCCTTTACCCGAAACTCGAATATTCAGAGATGATTAATATCGTTAGCTCACCACCAACGCGCTGCGATGAATGGATTGACTTCGAAGTGTACGGAAAGAATATTGGCACAACGACAACGGAAGGTACCATCTGGCTTGATGTAGATACGAATTTAGTTGAGGTAGAATTTATAGACATCCCCGATTCCGTTGGAACAAATCTGTATGGTTGGCATTTTGAAAACTTGTTGCCGAGCACATCGATTAGTAAACTTATTCGCTTTAAAATCCCAGGGCCTTTGGATTTTATGTTGGGCGATAGTTTGCGCTTAGGTGCTTACATCACTTTCGTAGCGAATGCTCAAAATTATTCCTCGCGTTATTTTAATTATGATCCAATTGTTCGCTGTTCCTACGATCCAAATGATAAATTGGTGCAGCCGAACCGCGAAGGAAATTATACGCTTTTTGAAGAAGACTTGTTTTATACCATTCGTTTTCAAAATACGGGAAATGATGTGGCCTACGACGTCGTCGTTTTAGATACCTTAGATGAAAATTTAGACCCAAGTACATTCAGAGTATTGTCCACGAGTCATCCCGTGATGTTGGAGACGCAAATGACGGATAATAAGTATCTAAGTTTTGCTTTTGAGGACATTTTCTTGCCGGATAGCACGAGTAACTTTGAAGGTAGCCAAGGATACATCAATTATATGATTAGCCCAAAAGAAGGTTTGGCAGAAGAAACGAATATTCAAAATACAGCGAGTATTTACTTCGATACCAATCCGCCCGTAGTAACGAATACAACGGACAATTTAATGGTTAGTGAATTACCAATGATCGTTTCGATTGCTCCTTTAGCAACTCAAAATCTGGACTTCCAAATCATTCCTAATCCTACGCATGGAACGATAGAAGTGTTTAGTGAGGAAGCAATTAGTAGTATTTTTGAGCTTCGAAGTTTACACGGAAAATTACTGCTGCGCGGCAATTTTGAGGAATACCAATTATTAGACTTATCGGAATATGCGAGTGGGGTGTACTTGATTAGTTTTCAGCGTGGCGGAGAAGTTGTGACGAAGAAGGTAGTTAAATACTAATTTCGCCTTAGGTAGCAGTAATTGATTGGATATTTTTTTAGCCTAGCTTTTACGCAATGGAAAGCAAGCACGCAGAATACCAAACGTAACTCATGCTCGCCACGGCAATGATATTGGAAGAAACACCAAAGAGTTGCATTTGCAGTAAGGTGTAATTTTTATTTTTATAAATTAGAAATAGATCCAACAGTAACCAGAGTAAAGCTAAGACGAGCATTGTACCAAAAATAACTTCTTGAAAGATAAAGAGCAAAAGATAAACCTCGGCAGAAACAAGCAAAATAATTAGCCACTTTGTCTTTTCTCTTCCAATAACCGTCGCGGTTGTTTTACGATTTGCTTTTCGATCAGGTTCAATATCCATGACTTCGCCCATTAGGTGAGATTGTAAAGCAAAAAGAAAAAGGTAAAGATAAGTTTGCCAAGGTAGTGCGGCAGTATCATTTAGTAAAATGCTGAAGGGTGCGACGAGTAAGTATCCGACTTGACATAAAAGTTCTAAGGGGGGACGACTTCGTAAACCGTGCTTCGGCAGATTGTAAAGTGCGTTGATTGTAACCAAACTCGTCAAGAGTAAAAGCATCGGCCAAGATTCTAAATAAACGAAAAGGACGAAGAAAATGCTTTGCACTACAAGGATGGGTTTCCACAGCGCTCGGAGTTGCTCGGGAGAACCTTGCGCGCCAAAAAGAAAACTATCCTTTCTCGGATTGAGTCGATCGGTTTCATGATCCACCATATCATTCCAACCGTACACCAAAAAATTTAGCGGAAAGCAACAGTAAAAAAAGCCCAACCAAAAATGGGGAGAATCCCAAATGTCCATTTGGCTAGTGGGTAAAATGTAAAGCCAAATAGTGGCGAACCATAATCCCGGACGAGAGACTTTTAACCAGAAAATTAGTTTTGCCAACATGTGCATAATTTTAACGAGGCGCTATCCTTTTACCAGATCGTCCTGTCTATTTAGTTTTTCTGAGCCGAAGGTTGATACTTAATGACGCCACCGATGATGGTGTATAAAACTTGCGTAGACAAAATTTCCTCGTCGGAACATTCTAAGAGATCATTAGACAAAACAACGAGATCTGCCAGCTTACCGGCCGTTAAAGAACCTTTGTCTTTTTCTTCAAATGCTGCGTAAGCATTGCCTAAAGTGTAGGAATGAATCGCTTCGGCGCGCGTCATTCGTTGCTCTGGAAAAAACTCCATTCCTGAATCTTGACGCTTACGTGTGACGGAAGCATAGATACAATCCAGTGCACTAAGATCTTCTACGGGCGCATCCGTTCCATTGGCAATAATTACTCCTTTATCTAACAGCGAACGCCAAGGATAAGCACCTACGCGCGAACGCTCTTCTCCCAAACGTTTAACGACAAAGGGGGCATCGGAAGTACAGTGAATGCCTTGCATCGAAGCAATGACGCCCAATGATTTGAAGCGAGGAATGTCCATCGTATCGAGATGCTGTGCGTGTTCAATTCTCCAGCGTAGATTTTTCTTGCTGGGATTGGTGGTAAAAGATTCTTCCATAATATTGAGGACGACTCGATTGGCGCGATCTCCGATGGCATGTACACAAAGTTGGAGGTCGTTGTCAAAAGCAAGTTGTGCAATCTTTTTGACTTCGGGAATGGGCGTTGTATTTTGTCCTACGAAGTTAGGTTTATCATCATAAGGTTTTAAAAGCCAAGCGCCGAAGGCACCCAAGGCGCCGTCAACTTCTGTTTTGATGGCTTTGACGGTAAAGTGGTGATTGCCGGCATTGACGATTGGGAAATCGGTCAGCTGATCTTTCATGTCTTCGTAGCTATGCCGAATCATTGCCCAGAGTCGAATGTCGAGTTTATTTTCTGCGGCTAATGCTTTGTACCATTCGATTTCGTGAAAAAGGGAACCTGCATCTTGAAAAGAAGTAATTCCGTGTTTATGACATTCTTGGGTAGCGAGTTCGATGCCTTCTAACCAAATGGCTTTCTTTTCTTCGGCAGAAATATTATCTAAATATTCTTGGTAAGCTAAGAAGATCGGCGTCATGGCTCGTTCCTCGAAAACCCCAATTGCGCGTTTTTGATTGTCGCGGACAATTTCACCACCTTTCGGATTTGGGGTTTCTACACTGATGCGAGCCAGTTCCATCGCCTTTTGATTAGCAAAAAGAGAATGACCACTTGCGTGCCGGAGCATCACGGGATTGTCGGGAGAAATAGCACTCAATTCGTCGTGAAAAGGGTAACCATGAATTTGTCGACCGAGTGGCTGGTCCCATTTTTCTTGATGCCAGCCTCTTCCGATAATCCATTCTCCGGGTTTTGCCGTTTTTACTTTTTGAGCAACTTGATCAACGATTTGCTGCCAGTTTTTAGATTTCAAAAAATTGAGGTTTTGTAAACTACTACCGAGTCCGGAGAAATGCCCATGCCCTTCAATAAAGCCTGGCATCACAAATTGTCCCTTGAGATCAATTACTTTTGTTTTTTCATCTTGATAGCTTGCTAGTGAGGTCGCATCTCCAAGTTGGAGAATTCGGTCGTCTTTAATGGCGATGGCGGAAGCCTTTGGCTGGTTTTCATCAACGGTGTAAATATTTGCATTGATAAGTAGGAGCGTCGCTTTTTCAGAAGTGACTTCTTGCGCCTCGTTACAAGCAAATAGACTAACAATAACTAAGAGTAAGTAATAGTGGTTGATTTTCATCTCAAGGTGTTTTGGAGGATACAATGGTTGTGGAGAGAGAAACTGTGTCCCTCTGTGTAGGAGTAAAATTAATCATTCTTTTGAGAAACCGAGGGAATATAAAAGCTTTTTTAATTGCACTAAAACTTGGAACAACAGTCGGTATAAAACTTAAGGCTAAAATGATCGGAGGAATGTAGTTTTTTTAGCGGAAGGGCGTAAAAAAGCAGCAAGAAAAATGGTCGTAAATTTCTTGCTGCGCGAATATGTTTAATGAAGTTAATTTAAAATCAATTTTGATCCCTTTGTAAATAATATCAAACGTGGACCGTAGCGTTTAAATATTGTCGAAATTCATGATTTTGTTTAATGATTATTTGTTTGCAGAATCATCGTTAATTTTGTCCTAACTTCAGAAAAAAGGGTTTGTGTGTAAGTAGGTTTACCAAATAGATTGGTGATTTTGACGGAAGGAAATTTTGCTTCAATCGAGGCAAAAAATGCAGGAAACCATTGGTTTCCAAGGCTTTTTAACGAAGAGTGAAATAAAATTTACTCGTCATAAATTAGTGAATTTATTAGGTAAACCTACTTATGCTTAATGATTGAGTACTTAACTGCCATAACTGAATTAGGTGTTTTCTTTGAGAATAGCAGCGTTAGCAATCATCCCCGGAAACTTTTGCTTGATGTGTGCAAAGGCTGCTAAGGTTTGATCAATGTCTTCGTTGCTATGGTTGGCGGTTGGTACCATTCTAATCAAACAAGTATCTTTAGGGACAACGGGATAACAAACGATGTAACTAAAAACACCTTTCGCTCGAAGCTCCATTAGGATATTAATGCCGTCGGCTTCTGTCCCATTGATTAAAATGGGCGTGATTGGACTTTTGGGGTTGGCAATGTTAATGTTCATTGCCCTCAGGCCATCTTGGAAACGTTTGGTGTTTTCCCAAAGTTTTGTTCTCCTCTCGGGTTCTTGGCGAATGATTTCTAATTTCTTGAGTACACTTTTTACTTGCGCTAAGGGAAGTGCTCTACTGAAAAGTTGCGTTCGCACGCTATACCGCAAGTAATCAATTAATTCTTTCTTGCCACCAACTAAGCCTCCTAAACTACCAAATGCTTTGGTGAAGGTAGCGATGTAAACGTCAATATCTTTTTCGACGTCGAAAGCCTCAGGAGTCCCTCTTCCATTTTCGCCAAGTACGCCAAAGCCATGGCAATCATCTAAAATGATGCTGAAATTATATTTCTTTTTGAGGGCAACAATTTCCTTGAGTGGCGGCGTATCACCGAGCATACTGTAGACGCCATCGAGTACGACGTAGATGGCGCCTAAGTCGTGATTGTGGGTTTGAGCGACTCGCTCTAATTGTTTGGTGAAGTGAGTAATGTCGTTGTGCCGAAACGCAAATTTTCGACCATTGTGTAATCGGATGCCATCAATTAGACTTGCGTGCACGCGTTGGTCATAAATAATAGTATCGTGTCGATCCGTCAAAGCATCGACGATTGATAAAATAGCAGGATAACCTAAGTTGAATGCAAAAGTAGCTTCTTTGTGAAGTAGCTGCGCGAGTTCTGCTTCGAGTTGTTCGTGTGCTTTCGAATTACCAAAGGTGATTCGGGCTGCATGCGGGTAAGCTTCTCCGTACTGTCGGGTAATTTGTGCCGCAGCTTGTTTGGCTAATGGATGATTCATCAAGCCCAAATAATCATTGATGCACCAGATGATATACTCCTTTCCATCGTTTTTCATCCGACTGGCTACTTGTCCTTCAAACTCAATATGATGCAATCGACCGTAGTAGGAACTGTACTGATGAATGTGAGAAGCTTTTTGGCGTAGTTTGTCTAAGTAATTCATGTAAGTTAATTAAAAGGGTTAAACAAGTAAAGTGTTAGTGATAGATCACTAATGGAACTAATTAGGCGTTTGCATAAATTTGAGAATGGTCATGGAAATGAATCCTGCTAACTTTTACCAACAAAACGCTTTGGGAAGCATATTGTTCATAAAATAGAAAACAATGCCTTGATCAACTTCTTTCCGAATTTGAATAGCCTTCACTAGCACATTTGATAATGTGCTTTAAAAAAAAGATTTTAGACGATTTGATAAAACTTCTAATTATGACTTATGGCAGCAGAAATGAAATGGTACTGCTATTGCGGAAACACTTAATACGAAGAATAGAAGTTGCTAAAAAATTGACGTTAAGTGAATAAATATTAAGGCTGACGAGTAGTCAACTTCGGTTTATGCCATTGTTTGAAATAACTTCAATCTTTAACGGTTGTGCCAGAACTTTACCGCTGTTCTTTTTTAGTTGTTTTAAGTGAGGTTGAATTTTGTGCGAAATTCAATAGTACTTTAAAATGTATGCTACATTAGAAAGGAAATATAAGAAGTTCTTTGATGAAAAAGTAGGTCGATCGAGTTTAGTAGTATATTTGTAGTATAGTGTTTGCGGATGGTTGCTAATTTGTAGAGTGTTTTGTTAAGAAATGAATATTTTTAGCAGAAGAAAGCGTAATTTGAATCTATGTACCTAGTGGATGGTTGTTTTAGAGACTGGATAGTCCTAAAGATATGATATATCTTAGGAGTGCCGCAACAATCTAGTTAACTAAACCTATTTGATCTTACAGTGTATTCAGTACTGCTCACGTAAGCAGATGAGGATATTTTATTTAATCTGATTAACTTTGACTAACGCTAACGAGTAAACTCATTATTTTGGCGTAGAGGTCAGTCGGCTTAAAAGGTTTAGAGATGTAATCATTAATTCCAATGGCTAAACATCTATCGGCTTCCTGCTTCGAAGAATTTGCCGTCAAGGCAATGATCGGTACTTGGCTATTTTCTCTAATTTTCATGGAGGCATCTATCCCATTCATCACTGGCATTTGAATATCCATTAAGATGAGGTCGTAGCCATGTTCTCTAAATTTATCAACACCTACCAAACCGTTTTCTGCAATGTCGACGGTAACGAGCTCAGACCAAGTCGTAAGAATTTTTTTGGTGGCAATTTGGTTTAGAAAATGATCTTCCACCAATAAAATTTTGAGTGCGACTTCTGGCTTGTTGCTGCCCAAGAATTGAATTTGTTTAGGGATTTGACTAGGAATAGAAACTTCAAAAGTGCTACCTACTTGCTCTTTACTCTCGATGGATAATTCACCGTTCATAATGTGAATTAGTTTCGAGACAATAGCTAAGCCAATTGGCCTTTTGCTATCGTTATGCTCGGAATGAATTTCGAGCAGTTTCTCTGCTTCTAATAATTCCTTAATTTTTGATCCTGACATTCCCATGCCACTATCTTTGATCGAAAAGCAAAGCTGCGTTTCTTCTTTGTTAATCGCTCTACAAAAAACCTTAATCAAAATATTACCGTCTTCTGGGGTAAATTTAATCGCATTGTTGATCAGGTTATAAAGGACCTGAGTAATCTTGTTGTGATCCGCGATTAATTTTTCGGGAATATTTTTGTCAATCTCAACGGTCAAGGCAATGTTCTCATTGTCCGCTTTGATCTTAACTACTTTCTCAATGCTATAAACAAAATCCTTCGTTGTAAACTCTTCCTCTTCCAGTTTGATATTTTCGGATAGTAATAAAGAAAAGTTGAGCAAGTTGTTGACCATGATAGAGAGGTCTTCCACCGAAGTCTTCAAATCATCAAGGTTTTCTTTTTGTTGCGACGATAGGTTTGAATTTTCCAACAAGTACGTAAGATTGATCACGGAGGATAAGGGCGTTCGGACATGAAATCCCATTGTCGCTAGGGCTTCTTGTTTGAAGACCGAAGCTTTTTGCGATAGATTCTTTTCGATGATGAGCTGTTCGGTCAATTTACGTTCCGTAACATCCTGAACGGCACCGACGAGAATAATTTTATCGTTGGTTTCTTCGTAATATACTTTTGCTTGCAGGGCGATGTGCTTGATCGTTCGACCTTCAATGACGATGCGATGTTCAATTTTGTGCAGTTTGCCATCTTTTGCGGCCATTTCGAAAAAGTCCTCTACCCGCGGTTTATCTTCCATGTGTACATAGCTCAGATAATCGGAAAGGCTTGGTTGCAGGCTATTGGTTTGGTATCCAAAAATGCGGTAGATTTCGCTGGTCCATTTCATCGAATTGGATACGATATCCATTTCCCAATTCCCAAACTGCGCCATTTCTTGTGCTTCGATGTAGCGTTTTTCGCTTAGCGCTAAACTTTTTGCTGTTTCTTCTAGCTTCAGATGCGTCTTAAATCGTTGAATGGCATAACGAATGGCTCGTCCTAGTAATTTACCTTCAAACTGGCCTTTTACCAAAAAATCCTGCGCGCCTGCTTTCACCGCTTGATTACCAACAATTTCATTGTTGAGTCCCGTTAAGACGATAATTGGAATGTTGGGTATTTTCTCAATGAAATTAGATAGGGTTTTGAAACCATTACTATCCGGTAAAGAAAGATCTAAAAAGACGAGTGCAATATTTTGAGTCTTGGCGATATCGACACCTTCGTAGAAAGATTCCGTGTGGAATAATTCGTGTTTGACGGAGGATTCCTTGAGCAGCATCGTAATCATACGAGCGTCCGCAGGATTGTCTTCAATCAGCAGTATTGGGATTTTGTTGTTTGTTATCATAATCTATGCGCCATTCTTAAACTTGACGCTAATTTTTTTAGCATCAAATCTTTTATACATGATAAGATAAGAAAATATAATGAAATTCTTATCTGTCTTTTACGAAACCATCGAAGGTAAGATGGCTGTCGTTAGCCAAAAGTCTTCAATTTTTTGGATGATATCGAAAAACTTGTCAAAATCAACGGGTTTGTTGATATAGCAATTAACGTGGAGGTTGTAGCTTTTGAGGATATCTTGCTCCGCGTTGGAAGTTGTTAGTACAACTACAGGGATCCTTTTGAGCTGATCATCGGTTTTGATTTCTTGTAAGACTTCTCTGCCATCTCTTTTGGGAAGGTTGAGGTCTAGCAAGATTAAGTCCGGAGTTTGCTCGTTGCTATATTGATCTTCTTTCTTCAAAAACTTAATTGCTTCCACGCCATCCATGGTGACGCTTAAGGTAATGGCAACTTTACTTTCTTTGAAAGCCTCCTGCGTTAATCGAACATCTCCTGGGTTATCTTCTATTAGTAATATATTCACGGCTCTATTTCTTTTTATCATGAGTAAAAATTAAATTTCTTTTAAGTCAGTACTAAAACAAATTAGTAAGTGCTTTAATTTGTATTGGTACTTCTCTTTTAACGAGAGGCTAAAATAAAAGGTTGCGTAAAAAAAACAATTAGAAAGCTAATATCTACCAGTCTTTTCAAGGATTGAGCAAATTGTTGAGAACTTTAGAGATTAGACTGTTACAAAAGTCGATAAAACGTATTTTAATAAAATATATGATAAAAAGAAACAAATATACTTGATTTGTGACAGTATATTTGATTTGAGACCTTTACATTATATCTACTTAATTTATTTTTTTTAAAACTTTTGCTTCATTTTGGGGTTTTGATGGTTAAATACGAAGTTGTTTTAAGTTTTTGCTTTTTGCGAGAGGGTGTAAATCTGAGATCGGCAATTCCGTTAAATTTGCAAAAAATCATTGATTAGAGAGCGTGGTAAAACTTTGGGAATAGCGTATATTCGCAGAGATTTAGCAGGAAATCCAAAGCTATACACGGTATTCGGAGGTGTGCGCTTAATGATAAATGATTGCTGATCGCGTATTTTTACGATCTCATTGTACTTAGTAAACGGCACCTTGATCCTTCATTGTTGCAATTTATTAGTGCTTGGATAAAATAGCCCTATAATAATTTTGATCTAAATTGATTTGCAATCTATGAAATCACCAGCAGCTTTAAAGCAGATTTTCGATGACTA
Source organism: uncultured Saprospiraceae bacterium (assembly GCA_937951685.1). Taxonomy (GTDB): domain Bacteria; phylum Bacteroidota; class Bacteroidia; order Chitinophagales; family Saprospiraceae; genus CALFBG01. The sequence continues at coordinate 28,330 of CALFBG010000276.1, forward strand.
CATCGCTACCAACAAATTTGAACAAACGCCCGTGGCACTTTACGAGCCGATTAATTATATTTTTTCTTTAGGGGGAAAACGCTTACGTCCCTTGTTACTTTTGATGGGCTATAATCTTTTTGGAGAACGAGTAGCAGAAGCGCTGCCCGCCGCATTTGCCATTGAGATTTTCCATAATTTCAGTTTATTACACGACGATATCATGGATGAGGCACCGCTACGTCGAGGAAAGCCGAGCGTACACGTTAAATACAATGTGAATACAGGCATTTTGTCGGGTGATGTCATGCTAATTTATGCTTATCAGTACCTTGCTCGTTTGTCAGCACTCCCACGCTACGCAAAGATCATCGAACTATTCAATCAATTGGCGATTGATGTATGTGAAGGGCAACAGTATGATATGAATTTTGAAGCGGAAGAGAAAGTCGCCTTATCGACTTATCTTAAGATGATTGAATTAAAAACGGCGGCACTCATCGGCGGCGCTTTAGGAATGGGAGCGGTCATTGGTGGAGCCAGCGAAAAAGATATGGAACAACTCATGCAATTTGGTCGTAATATCGGAATTGCTTTCCAAATTCAAGATGATATTTTAGATACTTTTGGCGATCCCGAGAAATTTGGTAAAAAGGTAGGGGGAGATATTGTACAAAACAAGAAAACTTTCCTTTTTCTCAAAGCATTAGAACAAGCAGATTCAACTACTCAAGCAGAACTCTTAAGCCTGTACGAGGTAAAAAAAGAAGATAATACGCAGAAAATCAGCGTAGTAAAAGGGATTTTTGAAGACTTAAAGGTTGACGTGATGGCTGCTAAAGCTAAAGATGAATACCTAGCAAAGGCTTTCACCGCTCTAGCATTAGTTGGGGTAAAAGAGGAACGAAAGCAATATTTGCGAGAAACTGCTCATATTTTGATGAATAGAGAGTTGTAATTAACAGAAAATTAACAAGGTTTGATTTTGTTAGCTTTTGATTTAATATTGAATTTTATTTTTTTAAATAACTGTTAATTAGTGTTTTATAAAAATTTTTTTAATTAAATTAATCGGAGAGTAGTTGGGAATTGTGTTTTTTTCTTCTTGCAAATTGGTTCATCTTTATGATTGAGTTTAGAAAACAACAGTTTGAATAAAAATTTAATAGGCGTTTTAGTGAAGGGAGCCTCCTGAAATATCAGGGGCTTCCCGTTTTCCTAGTTAAAATTCCAGCGTAGGAGTAATAATGATTGGGAGCTAAAATTTCCTCATTTGTTAAAAAAGATAATTATTAACGTGTTTTGTAATGTTTTGAGTTTATCCGCAAACAATTGGTCTTTTAAGTCTTATTCTAATCTTACTCGTACTAAAAAATAGACACCCCAGTCTATTATTTACTAATTAATTGCTAAAACCTATTAAAACATGACAAAACAACGTCCACCAACAACCTCACTAATCAGTTAATCCAAATTTATCTGTGTCTGCCTTCTATTTTAGCAGATTCGACGCGTAGGAAAAATACTCTTCGCGAGTCGCTCTCAGATAGAAACACTATCCATTACCGAAAGAAATATAAGAGATATTAGGAATTAGTTTAAATGTGATTTTTTACATCACTATTTTTTTGTTTTAAAACAGGAAATAGCGTAAATAATCTATTTTAAATAAGCTTTTTGACAAAGTTTGATCTTTCAATTAAAGCTTTAGGCCATCTGAAAGTAAAATAAGGATGATTACTACTGAAATAACTTATTAGTCTATAAGAATGAATCATAGACTTGATTACAATTATATAATTTATTATTTTTGCACATATTTCGATCAAAAAGAAAGATAATTCCTTTTTTTTGTCTTAATTTCGATCATTTATGTTTTTGTTTCCACGCCTATTATAACCTAACAAATACTGAGAGTAAAATCTCAGTATCGTTTCAATGTCGTATTTAATTTAGTGAGTTTATTGCTATACATCGGTCACTAATGTGTCTGTCAAGACAATGAATTTGTTTGAAAACATCAAGAATGTTTGTGAATTGATCTTTTGTCCAACTTTTTAGCTTTTTTACTCTCCGTAGCGGTGCTACGAACGGTCAAATTAGCTTCCAGCTGCCGGCAATGGTAGGTTTGAATAAAATATCTGCTTCTCAACTTCTTTTTGAATTGTTAAACAGCTTCAATGCGAAAATCCAACACCCAAAAAAAAAGTGCTCAAAAAAATAAAAACTTTTTCGAGCGTTGATGAATGGCATTTTTATATAAAAGCTTCAATTTCTTAACCATGAAAAAATTTAAAATTATGAGATCAGCCTCGTGGATCAAACTATTATGTATCATTGCCATTTGTATTACTGGTTTTTCAACTAACGCTCAAGTTGTTAAAGAAACTAAGAAACCTATCGAAGAGAATACTTATTGTTCTCCTTACATTCAAGGTTTCCTTACTCCTTCTCTGCCAAACCCAACACCTAGTAGTAATTATGACCTAGAAATGAGTTTTGATATCGGAGGTTTTACCGACATCGAAGAAATACAAGAAATTTTCTTTGCGATAGACCTTAAAGATATTGGTGCCGCTAAGCATTATGTTTTAGATTATGAATGTTGTATTGCTATTGATCACGGACCAGGTACTGAGGAAGAAGGATTTGATTATTTTTTCCGTTTATTGAAACCTTCCGGCATCGCAGAAAGTGATTGTGGTGATCAGGACTTCGTCGTAAACGAATGCAAGCCTGGTGTTGTTTTTCAATCTCTTACAGGAACAACTGCCCCTCCAACCAATCCAACAGATCAGGAGATCGTAGCTCCAGATACAGGAGACGATGATCCAAGTGATCTTTGTCCAGGCGTAGATGTAGATATCGTTTTCTATGGTGGAAACGGCCTTTCTGCACCAACGTGTAATATTCACCAAATGAAAATCGTAGGAGGTTACTATAAAACCATGACGGGGCAGACGTACCCAATTACTAAACTGTACGGTGATAAAGTGTGTGTAGGGAATTGCAGTAACAACCTTTTAGCTTGTACGCCAGCGCCTACTTTCAAAGAAACGATTGTAGAAAGTAATGTAAAAGTATATCCAAATCCAGCACGGGAAGAATTGACCGTTGAATTGATTAATATGGATAATGCTGAGGTAAGAATATTCAACGTAAACGGTGAAGTGGTACACGCTGAAACGGGAGCAAGTCAAGAATTATCATTAGATGTAAGCAACTATACACAGGGGATTTACATCATTACAGTGTCTAACGAATTTGGTACTTTCCAACAGAAATTTACCAAAATATAAACTTATCATTTGCAATGTGCTAAATAAGATTCAAAGTTACTTTGCTATAAAAAAAG
>CALFBG010000277.1 GCA_937951685.1 uncultured Saprospiraceae bacterium
CCATAAATGATTCCACCCGTTGGAAAATCAGGCGCCTTAATGTGAGTGATTAGTTCCTCAACGGTGATCTCAGGGTTATCAATCATTGCGACGGTCCCATCAATGACCTCAGAGAGATTGTGCGGCAACATATTCGTTGCCATACCTACCGCAATTCCCGAAGCACCGTTAACCATTAAATTAGGAAAACGAGCGGGTAAAACCGTAGGCTCTTCCAAGGAGTCATCAAAATTCAGGGCAAAATCAACTGTATTTTTGTTGATATCAGCTAATAACTCATCGCTAATCTTTTGGAGTCTCGCCTCCGTGTATCGCATTGCGGCGGGGCTGTCCCCATCCATAGAACCAAAGTTTCCTTGTCCATCTACCAAAGGATATCGCAAAGACCAATCCTGTGCCATCCGCACCATTGTATCGTATACAGAAGTATCTCCGTGCGGGTGATACTTACCCAATACCTCTCCCACAATACGCGCAGATTTCTTATGCGACTTGTTGTGAACCAAGCCTAGTTCTGACATACCGTACAAAACACGGCGATGAACAGGCTTTAATCCATCCCTAACATCAGGTAGAGCTCTAGAAACGATAACCGACATTGAATAGTCAATGTAAGCTGATTTCATTTCGTCCTCAATGTTAATTGGGATAATTCTCGAATCAGATGCCATATATTTAATTATTCTTTATTTGTGTGTCAAAAATGACAGGCGAAGATAAGAAAAATGACGCAAGAATTAAAGAGGAAGATATGTTTATATGCATTAATTTGAGATCGGGATTGACAAACCTTGTGTTTAGTTGGAATTACGCCCGTTGGATTATCTAGAAATGAGGAATTAAATAGAAAATTAAGCCGCAACCAAGCAAAGTACATTCCTATTTTGTGGAGATAAAACCTTATGACTTGACAAAAAAAGAGCCGATGTTATCTAGTGAAATAACATCGGCATGTAGTAAATCTAAATCATACGCCCAATTACTTGGATACTAAATTAATTTAGCGTTGCTTTCCAAATAATTATACTACAATCTAAAGCTAATTTGCATGATGAAAATATCAAAAATCGTACTTTAGTGACATTCAAAATATTCATATTTTAATACTTCAATTATTTTATATCACTGTAAATCAGATATTTAAACCTAAAATTGACACAGGTTAATGAATTAAATCCGCACAGTTTTCCAAATCGGTAAAGCATAAAAAAAGCTAGTCTAAACCGCAGTCTAAACTAGCTTTTTCCAGCAAAAAAAATTAAAACTAAAGCTTAACTATAAAGCTAAAGCCTTGGAAATCAGTTCCTCTTCAGTCATTTTCTGAGCGCGGAACAACGACCTTTTCGGCGCAAATTATTTAAAAATTAATTCACGGATTAAATTTGTTTTTTTTTATTTGGAGTAAAAAGTCTTTACCACTGATCTAATCTTCCTTCAATGCCACTCGATATTCGTTACCATCATGCTGATTAACGACCCAATAATTAAAATCTCTTACCATGCGATCCAGATTTCTGTAAACGAAATCTTTCTGTCCAATTCTATTCGCTAAAGCAGGATATTTCTTAAAAAGCGTCTTTGAGATTGATTTAAAGGACTCTCTTGTTACTTTTTGGACTTTCCCGCCATCAACTTGTAAATAGTAATAATATTTATAAGGGTTCTTTACATCGTTTCTAACTTCTACGTAGTAGCAATACAAAGTCATTGCTCCCATTTCTTCTTTTTCCATAAAGACTAAGGTAGAAGCGAAAGGTTTTGGTGGATAATCTACTTTATGGCGAGAAAAATTAACCCAACGAGTAACTTTATCGCCGATTTCATCAATTTCTACTTCTTGGTAGCCATATCCTTTGACTTCTTTAGGTCGATAAACGGTTTTTTTGCTTTTCCCCGGATGGATGAATTTCACTTTAACTTCATTGTCGGTAATGCTCCCAATAATTACCTTGCCGGTAATTTTTTGACCGTTATTGAGAATAACGTAACCCGGTACCTTATCGCCTTTTTTTGCAAAACTGGGGAAACTCAAGATGCATAGGACGCATAGGCTGAGTAGCCACTTGATTAATGATTTTTTCATGATTCTTACTTTTATAAAATGGTGTATGATAGTAAGGGGGAAAATATTAATCTCGTAGGGGAAAGTGGGGAAATTATTGCGGGGAAAAGTGGGGAAAGATTTGATTCAAGCGGACCTGCCAGATTTTAAACACTTTCGTGTAATTGCATAGTTTTGTTTTTTGTAAAAGTTCTTATGCAAATCTGACAGGTCACTTGATTCCGGTTAAAATTGAGATGACCTCAGTCGCTGGACGTAAATTTAATCGCAGTTCTCAAATAAAAAATTCATTTTTGACTACTTTTGTGACACTGTATAGCTAAATAGATATAAATTATTCCATCTTTCGGGCAAACTTTAGCGCCGTATGCTTGTTAAATCTGTAGAATTTGAACGCGACAAAAAACGAACCCTCAAAACCCTTATTTCACAAGTAAAATTAATGGCTATCTTGTTTACTTTAATCTTAGTAATTATTTTTAGCACCAACAATTTTACGCACAAACAAAAATATGCGAAGTGCACCAAATTTTGTTTTGTAAAAACAAGTGACAAATTTCCGGGTAGTTTTCGAGCCAAATTCACCAATTGATTTTCAACTGGTACGTATCTAAAGCAGTTTTTCGCAGAAAAATCTTCATTACTTCTTGATTAAGGCTATATTTGCCGACTCTTTAAGCACGTACATAAATATTCAATGATTTGCAAAAGACAGTAAAACCTTACGAAGAAAGTGGTAGCAAGAAGCAACAGGTATCAAAAATGTTTAATAATATTGCACCCTATTATGACTTTTTGAATCGACTACTTTCCTTGGGCATTGACAAATCGTGGCGCAAACAAGCCATCAAGCTTTTGGAAGAACAATCGCCGAAATACGTTTTAGACGTAGCGACGGGAACCGCAGACGTGGCGATTGCTTGCCAAAAACAGCTGAATACCGATAAAATCATTGGTGTAGATATCTCGTCTGAAATGTTGGAGATTGGTAAAAAGAAAATAAAAAAACTAGGGCTTAGCGAAAAAATTGAACTAAAACTGGGAGATTCCGAGAATCTACCCTTCGAAGACAATACATTTGACGCCGTTACCGTTGCTTTTGGAGTAAGAAACTACGAAAATTTAGAGAAAGGATTAATAGAGATGCGACGCGTTTTGAAGCAGGATGGCAGACTTATTGTTTTAGAGTTTTCCAGACCTACTATTTTTCCTTTCAAGCAGCTTTTCAATGGGTATTTCAAATATGTACTACCTACGATTGGCAAACTTACTTCTAAGGACCCAAAAGCCTATCAGTATTTATACGAATCCGTACAGGCTTTTCCCGATGGAGATGATTTTTTAAAAGTATTATCGAAAACAGGATATAAATCAAATCAATGCAAAGCTTTAACGCTAGGAATCTGTTCCATTTATTCGGGAAGCAAATAATCATCTTGCTTATTTTAGGAGTATCGTTTAGTCCAGAAGCTGAGGCTCAAAGTTCAAGAGGAAACTACAATTTCCTTGATTTTCAACAAAAGCCCTATTATTTTGGAATTACTTTGGCCTACAACTCGTCTCGCTTTAATATTTTTAATTCTAAGCGTTTTATTTTAAATGACAGTATCGCAACGGCACAGCCTGTGAGTGGTCCTGGTTTTAATTTAGGGATTGTCAGTAACCTGAAGATCGGTCAATATTTTGATTTCCGGTTTTTACCGACACTCTCATTCGCAGAACGTAATATTTCCTATACTTCGCCGGACGAAACCCGGCTTCCCTACTCTAGAAAAGTAGAATCCGTTTTTGTAGAAATGCCGTTTCACATTCGTTTCAAATCTGCGCCGTATAATGATATGCGACTTTTTGTGGTGGCGGGGATCAAATATTCCTTTGACGTAGCAAGTGATTCTAGAACGAGACAAGCAAATGAGTTGGTAAAAATTGCACCAACGGACTTTGCTTTTGAATATGGTGCGGGTATTCAGTTTTTCTTCCCGTTTTTTATCTTCTCTCCAGAAATTAAGGTTTCCCACGGTATTTCCAATATCCTAATTTTCAACAATGATTTGGATCAATCTACCGTCATTGAGAAAATACTCTCCAGAACCTTTACGCTTTCTTTACACTTCGAAGGGTAAACACAAACTAGCTTCTATTCCGCATCATAATTCGCTAAATAATCTTTAGCGAATTCTATTACATCGGGGAAAAACTGGTGAAATTCCTCATTGTACAATGCTCGATCTCGATTAAGTTCTTCCAAGGCAACAACAAATTGAGAAGGAAAACGCGTACGGCGATCCAAACTTTTCAGTGCCCGAGTAATTCCTTCGTCCGTTTGATAGTGGGTCAACCAATCGTGGGCGATCATTTGCGGTAAGCTACGCTGTAATAACTCCGGCAATTCTTCCATTCGATTTTCAAAAATAGCATAAACCGTTTGTGCATAAGCCGGCAAAGATTGCTCGTGGTAATGCTGCCAATTATTAGCCAGCAAATTATCGTAGAGAATATCAATTACTACTGCGGCGTACTTCCCGTGTTTCGCACGCAAGCGTTTGGCACCGCGACGAATAATCGTATGATTATCGGTATAACTATCAATTTCACGATGCAAGAAAATCCCTTTTTGTACCAAGGCTGAGTACAAAGGCAACTCTTTGTTCTTGACAAAGTCTGCAATAAAATTTCCGATTAAAACATCTTCCGCTCCGAAGGATAAAAAAATATGCGCTAAGTAATTCATAGGCTTAAAGCTAAACATTAATTTGCGGCTCTTTGGTACTTTTTAGTTTAAGTTTGTGAATATTTTGAGCTTTGGATTTTTATGCTAATCGAGGAATGCCCGGAGTTTGATAGCCTTAGCTATCATAACGAGGACAAGACGAAAAGTAGGATAAAAAGACAGGTTCAAAATGTTAAGTAATTTAGATTACGGTGTATTAAGTAGGTTTACCCAATAAAAATTGGTGTGTTCTACTTCTGGGGTGGTAAAGCATTTTGAATACAATAATCAGAAAGCCGATGATGATGAATCAACTCTTCTAATTGTTCAATATCGAGCACAACGTGATCCGCTTGCCAAG
>CALFBG010000278.1 GCA_937951685.1 uncultured Saprospiraceae bacterium
GAAACATTTTTTTTAAGAAAAGATCTGACTTATTTAATTTGTTATGATATCTTCTACATCACTGCTAATATTTACAACTCAAATCCCCTCAACAAAATCCAAAAACACCTTTTTATGGCGTTCCAAATCCATATCGGGAGAAAGCGCCACCCGCGCAATATAGTCCTTGTCGCCTTCTTTCGTCGTCCCTTGCGTAGAAGTTGCCGGAATCGTCCAGTAACAGCCTTTTAACTGCCCATAACTCACACAGTACTTGCTCTCCTCCGGAATTTCCGTAATCATTAGATTAATTAATTTATGATTTAAAGCTCTTTTGTAAGCTTCTTTTTCTTCGGGTGTATTTCCTTTGGTGGGAAGATCTAAGGAAAACACCGAGGGGGTAAATCCTTGATTCGCCAGTTCTTCGGAAACGAAATTTATTTTTGCGGCGGGTAAAGTCTCTTGGATGAAGTTTACGAATGCACGTGTATTTTGATAGGCACCTTTTATTCTTTGCGTCATGGACGGCAATTGCTTCGCTAAGATTTCGACTTGAAGATTCGTCGCTTCGTTATCGCAAAGTTGGAGGTGTTGGGCTATCTTTTCCATCAAGCTTATCGTCTTTTCATTTCCGACGCAGTAGCCAGCAGTACAAAGTCCGCCGCTTGGAAATTTCGAACCACTCGCATACGAAATCGTCCTAACCGTAGACAAGATTTCTCCTTCTCCCAAAAAGTGTACGTTCGGACAAAAAGTTTGATCTAAAATAAAAACGGGATCAACCGCAATCTCGCCACTCGCTGTTTGACGCGCTGCACGCAAAACGGCCTTTAATTCTAACAAATCTGGGACTTCCACTCTAGGATTCGTAGGAATCTCAGCAATGATGTAAGGCACCGCATCTTCCTGCGCAATTTTAGCCAAAACAAGCTCAATACTTTGGACCATATCATGATCGCCATCCACAGGTAAATCCACCACTTCCACCGGACCAATGCAAGCCGCCACGCGCCGAGCTTGATCATTCGTTCCGCCATAACAATTCGGAGGAACAATAATTTTGATCGCCTTTCCGGGATGTTGCTCGAAAGCATCATGAATCAGTCCCATCATGATCGCGTATTGAATGGACAAGCCACTAGAACCCAAGAGCGCAACGGTATCAGTCCCCGTAATCGTAGCAATGGAATCCAAAACCAATTTTTTATTCCGCTCGACCTCCATTTCTTGCTGCTCAAAAGGAGCTTGGATGATTAGTGATTGCAAAGCGACTACACAATTGGCCGGCGTCATCGCAATCGTCTCTCTCCTCCGAACGTGCTGAATCGCTGAAATATAACGTTCATTGGCTTCCCCATTGACCAATAAAATGCTTCCAAGGCTTGATCCTGTCTGCCGATCGGCAGGATGAACATTGACATAAAAATCAACATTGGGGTTTAACTCAATCGTGGTAATCGCATCTTGTTGCGAAACAAAAATAGTACTGCCCGCAAAAGCTCCAATCTCCGCTCCTTCCACTACTCGCCTCAACTCAAACTGGTAGCCATAAACCTCTCGCAATACTTCCGCGTCAAAAGCGGCTGATAATTCTCCCGTATAAAGGATTTGCGTGTTTTGATGCGTCAATAGATTTTCTCTTAGAATCGCCAAAATAGCAATAGTCTGCGAAGAAAAACTGATGACGTTTGCGGGCGCTAAATGATGCATTTTAGCAATCCCCCACTCTAACACACAAGACAACGGATGCCCCAATCGAATATAGTCATACGCCGTTGACAATTCACTGAGCGCCGTCACTTCCGCATTCTTTTCCTCAAATAGGACCTCAAACTGCTCTAAAAACTGTGTTTTCGCCAATTTTTCGTTGTAAATATCTAGTCGATGCGTTGTTAGCTTCAACCAAGCTGCTGGTATATTTTCCAATACCGCTTTCAGGTAATTTATCATTGTGTTGTATTCCATTATCTGCTCCTGTAAATAAAGCGGTAAGATACGCTAATTAGAGCTGTTTTGGAAGGGTTGCGGGGAGATTTGTTTGTAGGGGAATGGATTCCGATGTTAAGGAATAAAACTTACTAAAATGGTATATCTTGAATTATTGCAAGCATCCGAAAATATCAACCGTTGTTCATTTCTCCAAAAAAGTTCAATAATGAAGAAGCATCAATTGTCAACACTATTCGGAACGAATTGATTCACTTGCTTTTCGCTTGTCTTAAAGCAATAGTATGTATCAATTAAGTGATCAACATTGAGTTTCATCACATAAAAACACTCCATTGGCAGCATTATCTTTTCGTCATTAATTCATGAACTAAATCCTCGTCTTCAATTATGCCTAAAGCATTATTGAAATCAACCTTGGATTTTGGTCTTTTAAAGTATCCAGGATAGGAAAAGGTTTTATTTGCATCTTTATGACTTTGAATATTTTCTTGAACGATTTTTTCTATAGTTTCATAGGACTTAATATATGCTTGGTCTAGCGCGGTGTGATCATCTATTTTATTTAAGTCAGGATCAATTATCTTGTATACGCCATACGTAATTAGTTCATCAGCATAGGCAATAAATTGAGCATCATTCTTACGACTTTCTTTCTCAAATTGAACTTTTTTATATATTTTATATGAAATTAATAGTTGAGAATAGAGCGCTGAGTCTTCACTTCCTTCGAATAATTTATTTAATGGATTTACGGAATTAGTTGCATCATAAATAGTTTCTAGCACACTAGATATACTATTCTTTGCAATTTCAGGCTTCTCATAAAAGGAGGCATACCAATATTTTAGTACCGTATCGCTATTAATACTTTCTTTTCCTTCCTTACTAAGTCTATTTGAAAAAGTCTCCCCTCTTTTTGTAATGTAAGCAATATCATTTATTTCAAAAAGTTCTTTTGTCCATGAATTAAAATCTTTATTACTTACTTTATCTCTAAAGTTTATTGGAGTTTGCGTGTTAGTAGCATCTGTTATTTTATCAATTAAATTTGGCTCATCAGTTTCATATAACCGCACATTCAAATAAACATCCTCTATCTTACTAGGATTTTCTTTAAACTTTGAATAGATAACTCTTGTAGTTTGTAAACCATTTACAATTACAGGGTTAGTTGTGGGAATAATATATTCTTTATTTTGAGGACTACTGGGTAAAATTAATTTCTCACAAATTATTGTTATCCCATTATTTAAAAAAGGGAAATAAACAGCATCATTTGGATCATCAATAGTTTGAGACATTTTTTTATTTGCTCTTGCTCTCATTCCTAGATAGCCTCTTATGTTTTCTGAGAATAGAAAATCATAATTTGAATTAGTAAGTAGTTCCGCTTCAACGAGTTGACAGAGTTGAACTGCAGTGATTCTAAAATTTGCTGCTCTAACATTTTGTACAGAGTAACTATACAAGGCTTGATTATCTCTAGGAGTAAGGTTAGAGTTTTCAGGAGTAAACGTAAATTTAATTTTATTCCTCTTTGACTGAGCTTTAATTAAAACACTAATTTTTGCATACAAGTCTTTCGAGTCCCATATTTCAAAGCCATTATCTGCATCATGATACGCTTCATAAGCTTGTAGGTTTCCGCCATAGTTTGGATTGTCATTTTCTCCTCCATACAAGAAATACAACCTAGGTTCAATGATATATCCTGCTGCTGACAACTGCTTATATTCATCGATTTTTGGAATAAGATCTTCAATATTAGGTCGTTTAACTTGATTTCCGTTGATAAAAATATCCTTAAAATCATTTCTAAACTTATCAATTTGATTAGGTTTCAGGGAATTTGATTGTTTACATTGAAATACATGCATTACATAATAATCTCCCTGTTCTTGAAAATATACTCCATCCATTCCTCCGTCCTTGGAGCCTTTGATTATTGTGTCACCATAAATATCTTGAAATGATCTATCTAAAACAGCAGCAATAGAAAACACTTCAAAAGCATCGTCTTTCGAGATTGAAAAACTTTTAGAAATTTTTGAAATATACCCCTCTATAAAAAGATCTTTATTACTCATTCTATGTTAATTTTTTCTCCAATTTAGTACAATATTATGGATTTTTAATGTGATTATCAATTGATCTCTTAAAAATCTGATTAACAGCATATTACACTTTTTAGTTCGACTAATGGATTCTAGGTATTTCTTCTATCCTGAGCAGGGAAGCGATTCCCAACAAAAGATATTTGGTAGTAAATGCGTCAGGTACGAAGTAACTTCTTCTTACTGCTAAAAGGATTAACGTCAGGATGCCCCAGGCAAAAGGGATAGCGAAAATACTTGTAAGCTTTTCGAAGCTTACTTTTGGGACTCAAAAAGTAAGGTATCCTTTTTCAATAGGACAAGCGTTTAAAGTTTGAATAATCTCCGTTTATTTTTTGTGGGTTCAACTGTATGTCATCAGTTCTTCTCCACTCATTTTTTTAGGTAGAAGTATCTATTTCATCCCAATCCTCCGACTCCATAAACGTCCGCAACCAATTCAAGGTTTTATGTCTTTCAAAACTGATGAATCTGTTTATTTGCGTTTCATCTTCTTTTCCATTAAACAGTAAGTTTCTAAAATAAGTGGTTACCAATTCGTTCAATAAATTTTCTTCGTAGATTTCATTTTTATCTCTATATTCCATATTGGATAAAAATAGCGTCAAGTTATCCCCGATGGCAGGAAGTTTATTTTGAAAAGCGGCTATTTCCTTTTCATTATGCTCAATCTCCAGACTTGGTAGCTGTTCGACTTTTTTAAGACACCAGCCTAATGTTAATGCGGCTTCTATTTGCCAAGATAAATCCATCAATAAATCTTCCGCAGGAGATGGATTGTTAAAAAAGTCTTTCTCATTTTCAGATACTTTTTCCCAAATATTTTCCGCTTTCAACCATGCTATGATTTGAGGTCTTTTTTCCAAATTATGAACAGCATAACTAACTGCATATAAAATTATCATTCTACAACCGGCATCAAAAGCAGTCTGAAATTTTTCGTTCGTATGATCTAAATAAGGCAAATAACTAACTCTTGAGTTCCTTATTCCATAGTTGATCAATCTGGATTCGAGGCTTTTCTTTTTAGCCCTCAATATAGGATTTCCATTTTTTTCTATTCGTGCTAAATCTTCCTTCGTCTTGTACCAATCTTGATGTGGCGTTGACTGCCCACAGCTAATACAGCGGGTATCCTCCCATTGTGTTTTACATTTTGGACACTTTCCTTTTGTCTCAAATGTATTCCATAAATATCCACAACTACAGCTCCAATGTTTTCCACCGTCAGGATTCCATTCACAGACGGAACATTGAATAATTTTTTCTTCTTTCTTTCTGCTCCAAAATGGCATAGCATCATTTTTTTTTAATAATTCTTCCAAGGTATGGCTACAAGCGAAGCGCATCGTGATTAAAAAAATAGCAGTTTACAGTTCATGCTATTAATCTTGTTGAGCTAACCTTAACGAAACTCGTCATAAATTAGTGAATTTATTAGGTAAACCTACTTAAGTACTAAAACAAAATTACTTTGCCATTAAATTGTGTTAGATTTTGATCAGCATCGAGGCACGAAAACCGCCCTAAGCCATTGCTTAGGAAGGCTTTGAGTAACGAAGAGACTGGTCAAAAGATGATGCAAGTTAATAAGTGATTTAATTTGTCTTAGTACTTAAATTTCATTTGTTGTTTTGATTACAGGTAAGCGTAAAGTTTTATCTTATCCGAAAATTGTTCCGTTTTAAACTTTCCAATTGTATCTATTTTAGTAGCAATAGCTTCTAAGTCTTGATCAAAAAAGGCTTTCCCTGCTTTTAGATTGTTTCGATGCTTCCAATATTCATACGCCACAGGAAAGGCAATCCATTCCACTTCTTTATATTTTATAGGTTCCAAAAAGTAAGGTTTCGCATCGACCATATCAAAAAGATAGCCTTCAATTACCTCATCATAAACCAATTTGTATTCAAGGTATATTTCATCGAATTCAGTTGTCAATCCATCTATTAATTTGTACCATTTGGTATTATTCAAATAGGCACCCGCGTAGTTGTTGGTAATAATTGTTGCTAGGTTTTTTGATTTATTTTTTAGGATGTCGTGCAGTCTTGCATTCATATTATTTTCCTTTTAAAATCATTAAGTACTTAACCATTCTTAAAAATAAAAAAAGAACCAACCAATAAGAAAATCCCGATCGCTAAATTCCAGTATTTAAATCGCCATTTTCTGGCTAAGGGTACAATGGTTTTCCCTTTAGCTTGTAAAGAGTAAATATTAATTTTGAGGTCATCCCAATTTTCTTTTTCTACGTGGAATCCTATCGTTTCCTTTTCCTTAAAATAGTCCATGATTCTTGTTCCGCTTTTTGACATTCGAAAAAGTGGATGATTATCGAAAACTTTCCCTTTATACTTAGGATTCTTTATTCCAAAGCTTTGATACGTTGCTCGCTTTGAACCACGACGCGTTTCTAAATTAATGATTTCCCCTTCTACGTAAATATGCTTTCTAGCAGATAAAGCACTTTTTGTAGCGCTTGTAATCATAATAAATGCCAGCAGCAGGGTAAAACAACCGGTTAACGCGTTACTGCTCTTAGCCATAGTACTTTGATCCTTTTATTTGTAAAACACCATTTCAGCTACTATTATATCCGTAGCTTTCAATTTTCTTCTATTTCAAACGACTCTCGTTCAATCGGAGAAAGTTCTTTTTTTATTAAGTGTAATTCATTTTCTTTAAATTCAAAATAATTCTTCTCTGTCCAAGTCCAAGTTTCCCCTGCTCTTAAATTAATCCCGCTTGCTTTGAAAGCAACTATAATTTCATTTCCACTAACTTCCAGATTGATCTCATCAAAAGTATCTTGAACGGTTGCCCCATCCGGCGTCGTTCGGCAGTTTGCAAATTCGCTTAAAACTTTTTCACTATTTCTAAACCAAAACTTAAGATAATCCAAATGTTCATCGGCACATTGATAGCCTAGGTTTAGTGCCCAAATTATTTTACACTTTAAATTAGTTCTATCTTCATTGGGATTTCCATCCCATTCACATTCGTTGCCCACAAACGTCGCTACGTAAGCTAAGGCTGCTTTTTCGGGCGCTGAGATGGCTTTCATATAAGCTGTGTCAAGCACAATCGTATTGATCTCCGTTTTTAAGGCTTCATCATATTTGTCTGCTCTCCACAGCACTTTTACTTTTTTATCCGTCAAGCGAAGCGGCTTTATTTTTTTGGCAGCCACCAGAAACGCGGTAAAATCTAAAAATTCATCATCCCCAGCATATCTGATGCTATCCATTTTCCAAGTGATTTCGATTTCAGCTCCTCTGATGAATTTATGCGCTGGCTCCTCATTATAAATCAATCCAACCTGGTTTTCATTTTTCGCTACGAGGAACATCCATTCATCTCCCTCATCATTAAAGCTTAGATATTTTACGGTGTCCGTATAGCTTTTTCCCAATACCAATTTTTCGTTTGGTCGTAAGGGACTTTTATATTCCGGTTGCGGATCCGCTTTGTCGGTTGGTTCAGCATTTTCAATATGCGTCGCTGCTTGAGAACTTTGAGCATCCTCTTCGCAAGCGGGAAGAAAGCAACAAAGTAAAACGAATAGGGTAATTTGGTGTTTCATGTTTGGGTTAATAATTTTTTATCGGGCTGTTTTAAAGTATTTTTTTTAATAAATCTTTCGGTAGGAAATAATTCTAAGTGATACGTTTTTTCCTTCTTGGACTATTTCTTTCTCGTTAAGATATCCTCAGCTATTTTTTTAATATTTCCATCAATGCTATCGACCCTATAATATCGAAAAGCACCTCTTTTGCTAACTACAAAAATATCCCAAATTGCATCTCGGTTAGGATAATCTTTAGCTTTAGAATTCTTTAAATTCATAGAAATCGCGTTACGTACTAAGTTGTCTAAGGCATTAACTTTATTTTGGAAAGATTGAAAATTGGTCATCAGTTCTCTATCTTTTTTCTTACAAATCATTAAGTCTTCGCCCGTAAATATATTTTTAGTATTAATTAATTCAGCAGTTAAACTTGGACCGCAATCCTTCTTTGAACTCAGCTCCTCCCATTCTAAATATTTAATCGTTTTGTATCCAATTTCAGTATTTACTAGCACGATTTTGTTTAAATAACCACTATCAATTTTTAAGCATTTTCGGATATAAATTTTATCGGAAGATTTGGATTCAAAATTATTAATCGCCTCTTCATAACCCAAATCTTTATATTGAGTTGTTTTGGCTAATTCAAAAATGTCGGGTGCTTTTATTTCTTCGCTTGTATTTGTGACGGATTGACAAGCTAGAATTGGGATTAGGTGAAACCATAAAAGAATTCGAATAATTTTTTTTTGTATCATTACTACCTAAAAGTTTTTGTGTGAAGTTGCATAAAATGTACTCTTTCTCTAAACTTTGTCAATTTTCACGCCGACAAATTACAACATTACTCTAGCTATCGGAATTCCTAAACCCAAATTTAAAAAATATCCATCACTATTACTAAAACCAACGAGTTCACACTCAAATATTTATACAAAGCATAAGCGCAACTAGGCTTGTATGCAAGCCCAGTTACAAACCAAAAAAGACCATCCCACCAGGAATAGTCTTTTTTGTTAAAGCATTTATAAGAAAAACTAACCGTTTTATTTAATTACCAATTTAACCACATCTTCTCCTCTAGCATGACGCGCTTTCAACACATATACACCAGCAGGCAGTCCATCCAAATTTATCACAAATTGGTTCTCAACAATAAACTGTTCTATTAAGATACGACCATTTAGGTCATACAGTCGCAGTTCCGTTTCTAAACTAGCTTCCTCGTCAAATGATCCAAATAGCACT
>CALFBG010000279.1 GCA_937951685.1 uncultured Saprospiraceae bacterium
CCTCGATTAGCATAAAAATCCAAAGCTCAAAATATCAATAAACTTAAATTACAGTGTATTAAATGGTGTTAGACTTTAATCCGTATTGAGGCACGAAAACCGCCCTAAGATTTTGCTAAGGAAGGCTTTGAGTAACGAAAAGACTGTTCAAACTTACATTTTAAGATAAAAATCTTTGGTCAGCGCGATGTATTCATCAGTGTATTCGTGGCGACCACCTTTTTGAATGACTAAGCTATCTTTTTCTAAAGGTTTTTCGGTGGGTTCGAATTGCAATAACAAGCGCTCTACCGATTTTTCGGCTTTGGATTTAACCGCTGTCATTTTGCTACAATACAAATTGTACTGAGCAGCCTGCTCTTTGAAGCGTAAGCCTTCGATTAAAGGCAAGATTACACAAAAGCGACCTTCCGGTGTTAATAATTCTCTCGCTGCTTTTAATAACTCTCCTGTGGGTAATTTCACGGTATGTCGAACTTTGGTTCGATCTTGATTAATGGAAAGTGTTCCGCCCGTAAAAAAAGGTGGGTTACTGACAATCAAATCAAAGCGCTCTTTCGTTGTCTTAGTAAAATCTTGAATTGGAGCGAATACGCTTCGTAGTCGATCTTTCCAAGGAGAAGCCTGCATGTTATCATTTGCCTCTTGACAAACGAGCTCATCAATTTCTACGCCTATAATCTCAGCGTTTTCCGTTCTTTGCGCAAGCATAATGGCGATGACGCCCGTTCCGGTACCAACATCTAAAACTTTTGCGGTGGAGGAAGAGACTGCTGCCCACGCTCCTAGTAGCACCCCATCCGTCCCAATCTTCATCGCACAGTTTTCCTGCCGAATGTCAAATTGTTTGAATTTGAATACTTGACTAGCTTTTTTCTTTTTTTCAAATAACATAAATAGAATAAGCGATTTAGTGTAAAATTGCATAAACTTTGGCGACTATCCTTAACGGACATAGTCTTTGGCTACATTTTTTACTGTCGCCAATGGAGTAAAGTTTAAACATATTATAAATATACAACGAATATCTTAGCACTTGGTTCTATAATATGACTACTTATCCCCTTTTCTAGCAAAAAAACAAAAGGCAGCTTCAAGGCTAAATGCCTTAAAATTGCCTTTTGTAATGGGTAAATCGTGCTAAATTTAACAGATTTCTATTTGAATACGGATCAAATAAAAACCGTCGATTGCTTTATTTTTACTACTGAATATCCGCTAAGTTACGAATACTAAGTTGTTTAGAATCGTTGAATTGTCCTACGTAAGCAGTTATAGACACTGTACCCGTGGCTACTGCTGCTGTTGCAAAACTTGCTTGTGATCTCGTGTACAAATCAATCGTTCCGGTAGCATCTGTAATCGTAAGACCACCTTCGTAAGTGGCACCACCAGAAATTTCAGCCCCCGTAATGGTAACGAGCGTAGATTCATAATCTTCAAAATCTGCTAATAGATCAGAAATTGTAATCGCCGTAGGTGTTAACATATTTCCACTACTCAACTTCGTAGCATTACTCGTTGGAACATTATTAAGCTGTAGCAAACCATTAAACTCAGAAACTTCAAGATTTGAAATTACTACTTCTAATTCGTCTCCCATGGCAAAAGCATTATCAACATCTAAGCGTATGATAATTCCTTTTCCACCTTCTTCTTGTAAAACTAAGTTTCTTCCAGTGATATTACCCGTCGTATAATCTGAAATCACAATTCCTTTGATTTTCTTGTTGTTAGGCGCAGTTGTATTGGCACCTGTGAATAAAGAACGAACGTCGCTGATTGACATTAAGTCTTCATTTCCACCACCACCGCCGCCGGTTGTACCGCCTTCAACGTCATCTCCTTTTCTCATGTTAAGTTGCTCCGAGTTGAATTGAGAAACGATTGCCGTAACCGAAACTTCTCCAGAGGGAACCGCGTTCGTTGCAAAGTTAGCACCAGAACGAGTATACAAATCAATTGATCCACTGCCATCCGTCAGGGTTAAAGAACCAGAGAAAGTCCCCCCTCCAGAAAGCATTGCATCCTCAATTTTCACTAAAGTAGATTCGTAAGCTTCCAAGTCATTTTTGATTTGGCTCACTGTTACTACTGCGGGTGTAATATTACCCGTACCAATTTTGCTTGCCTTTACATTCGCAACATCCCCTACTTGTAAAAGACCATTAAATTCAGAGATTAATCCTCCCGAAAGGTTGACTTCAATTTCATCGTTTAATCTAAAACTATGATTGGCATCAAATCGGATGACGATTCCGTCACCAGCGGGTTCTTGTACCACTAGGTTTCTTCCCGTGATGTTGCCGCTTTCCCAATCTGAAATTACAATTCCTTTAATTTTCTTCCCTTCTGGAGCAGCAATTTCGCTACCAGAGAACGTATTTCTTAGCTCCGCAATGCTTATTAATTCTCCGCCTTGGTTTCCACTGCCACAACGGTCACTATCCATTTTGACGTCCTCTAAATCTCTAATCTGCAATTGCAAATCATTATTATAGATACTCATCACCGCTACTAAAGTACCATTACCACTAGCCATTTCAACGCCCGCAAAGTCAGCAAAGCCACTGGTACGCACGATAATTTGATCGCCATTACAATTCGCAATATCCCGATTTAAGCCAAAGCTAGTAACGGCATCAGCATAGGTTCCGCCCGTTAAACCTTCCACGAATTCTACCTCAGAAAGTCGCACTAAAGTATTAACATCATCTGGTCCTAGGTCTGCAATAGATACATCTCTTGGTACCAATGTTTGTCCCGTAGCTCCTTTTTCAATAAAGCGATCAATCAAACCGGAGTTGATTCTTTGGATATCTGTTCCGTCTAAAGAACCTCCTAGCGTCGGCAAGTTATTGCTTCGACCAAGGTATAAATCTTTACAATTGACATAAACCCTACGACCGACGGGATAAGCACTGTACAAAGAAACTGCGTCGATACTAAGGTTAATTCCTCCTGTACCATCTTGAATTCTTAATTCTTTATAAAAGTTACCGGCTTCATCATCAGAAATGACGATCCCTTCGATCACGATATCTTCGGTAATTTTGGTCGGTGTATTGGTAATCATTGCCAAAAGCTCACCGATGGTTGTGTTGGAATTAGATTTTACTACGTGCCCTGGTGGTTCATCAAATTCTTGATCTACACAAGAAGTAACGAATACTAAACTAGTCAGCAATAACGCAACAGGAAGTAAGGTTTTTATGAAAAATTTCATACGATAAATTCTTTTTATGTTTTAAATAATTCAATTTTAATACGGTTGAAGTTGATTAGCACTTCATTAATACTTATGGATTAGATTTTAATTCCTTATAATCTACTTATAATCTAACTGTTAAACTCACGAAATAGTTAGTTCCGAAACCATAATAATACCTAGAAGGAAAACGGTTTGGATCTCGATTAGCAAAATCATAACGCAATTGCTCAAAACCACCCGTCACGATATTTTTATTGTTTAAAATATTATTAACCCCTACGTTTAAGTAAAGGAAGTAATTTCTAACTTTAAAGGATTTACCACCAAAAATATCGACGGTAAAAGCGCCTTCTCTTTTTTCTTGGTCAATAATTTCATTCCAACGCTCGGAATCTTTTTCTACAAAATCCACTTCGTTGTCTACCGCTAACTGCGTTCGTCGATCTGGATTGAATGGAATATACATATTGCTGATGTAATTAGCGTTAACATTCAAGAACCAAAAATTCTTTCCTCGGTAAGCTAAACCTACAGAATAAGCCGTTTGTGGTGTTCCGCCGACTCTAAAGTTTTTAGCGTAGATTGTACGGTCGACATCAGGTTGTAATTCCTGCTTAGTATTATCATTATAAACAATTGCAACGGGTCGGTTGGTGTAAGTATAATTACCAATAGCAGCCACGGCAGTCATATTTAAGCCCGAAATGATTTGTGCATCTATGGCCAATTCTAAGCCCATGTGTTGCTGATTGATGCCTGGTACAATGTAGTTTCCAAATGCTCTATCTTCAATCAAAGGTGCGTCAACGTAAAACGGTCGAATCGTAGTTTGATTTTTCATTTCTGTAAAGTAAGCACCTACTTTCGCTTTGATGTAAGGCGATCGTAGATAATATCCCGCTTCTACACTTCTCAACTCTTCTTCTTTCAAATTAGGAATAATTTGATCCCGCGTTCTGGGGGCGACGAAAGTATTTCTGAAGGTTGGGGCACGCGTCAGGAATGCTCCGTTGGCGTAGAAATAATTCCGCCCATCCAATTTATACGTTACCCCGCCTTTTACTCCGTAATTCGTAAAATTCAATTTTTTGCTATCTCCAAAAGATTCGTCGGGGAATTTACCGTTGACGTAGTTTCCTGTCCGCCACATTTGAGTTTGCGAAACATCTCCCGCTAAGAAAAAATCAAAGCGATTATAAGAAAAACTAGTTTGTAACCAAACGCCTAATTTATTCAAATGCGGCTCGTAGTTATAACCATATTCATCTCCTTCTTTTAAAACTCGATTGATGTTATTCAAATCATTTTGCTCCGAATTCGGGATAGAATCCAAGGCAGCAACGCCTTGCGCAAAGCGATCAATATCAATAAAGTAATCGGCGCCCAATAAATCATTTAAAACTCGGAAGTTTCTTCCTGCGTACATTTGGTAACTCACGCCACCCGTTAGCGTAAAATGATCGTTGATGGCATTGGTGAAGTTCGTATTAATGTTAAATTTCTTACTGTCGAAGCGACGCTCTTCTACCAGAAACTGAGCGTATTTACCCGTAATGACTTCTCCCGGATTACCATTTGCATTTTCGAAAGTAGCCGTCGAATTCCGGTTGACTTCGTAAAAATCATCCCATTGTAATTGCAAACGACTAGGATCTTCTTTGTACCATTCTTCCTGAATCGCAGCGACTTCTGGATCGTCGATGAAACTCGGTAAGTTTCGGTAATAATCTCCTCGAGGATCATTGGCATCTCGCCAATCCAAAGCCGTAGTACCATTTCTACCAAACTGATAAGAAACCGCCGTAGTGACAGAAGATTTTTCGTTGATGGTCCAATCGTGCCGAAGAATAAAAATAGGTTGGTGCGTATTGGCTACTCTTGCGTTGCGTTTTTCTCCATTTTGGTATCCCCAGTTTGGATTAAAATAATTTGTTCCGGCAAGGTCATATACCTCTTGTGTTACCGCACTTCCACGACCTCTTTTCAAGGGTGCACCTAAGGCGGTGAAACCGATAGAATGGGAATCGTTAATTTTCTTTTCTGCGCCGAAAAAATAAGCCCAAGCGTCATAAGAAGTTCCTTCAATGTAGCCTTCTTGTGCCCATCGACGAGATCCTGAAAAAGTAAACGCCCAATTATTTGGCATTAATCCCGTAGAATAGGTCAACATGACTCGATTGTTATAACTTCGATTAGAAATACCATAAGAAGCCCGAATTTGCTTCCGTTGTCTTGATGCTCTCAAATCAATATTCGAAGCACCACCGATACCACCAAAAGTATAAGACTGCGCCGACAAGCCGATTTCCGTTTCTCGATTTCGCATTACATCGTTCAAGCCACCGAAACTATTCCAGTATACCCGACCACTTTCTAAATCATTGAAGGGTACGCCATTTAGGAAAAG
>CALFBG010000280.1 GCA_937951685.1 uncultured Saprospiraceae bacterium
CCGGGACATGGTCAACCGGGGAATGCTGATTTATTGAAATATACAATTGAGCTATTCAAAAAATCTTAACTTCGAGCGCCTGCTTTCAAGATTCAGCGGCTAAATGAAACGCACTGTTTTCAAATCTAAAGGAACAAGTTAGGCTTTCGCCCCAGTGATAATTTTCCTGTGCAAACTTGATGGATTCCTTTATTAATTTTGGCGTTACGCCCGTCAAGGAAAGTTTCGAGCTTGGCGGAGCAGCGTTGAGCGGCTCGTAATCAAATCGAAAAACAAATACGAATCGTTGATGTGGTTTTAATACTTTTCCAACGGTGACGAGTAAGCCGTTGAAAGCTCTGGTGTCGGGTGCTACTTTCCAGTAGTAGTCGATTCCGTTGGTGCGTAGTCTTCGGAGGTTTTTATTTTTGGGTAAGGCCATTTTTTGAGATTAAAATTATTTTCTTGAGCGTAAAGTTTGATGCTGTACTAATCCGTTATCAACCATTGCAAGAAAAAATAAGCCATTTGTCCGATAGAAATAATCAAGACCTTCCACCGCATTATTTTTTACGTTTATTAAACTTTGAAAGTTTAATAAACGTAAAAAACCGTAAAGCAAAATAGCTTAATGCGCAGCGATCCCCGCTGCTGCCACGGCGTGGTCATTTTCTACCGAGCTTCCACTCACGCCAATCGCACCAATAACTGCACCATCCGCGTTTTTGATCGGAATTCCACCCGGAAACGTGATCAATCCACCGTTTGAATGCTCAATATGATATAACGGACCGCCGGGCTGTGATAAGCCACCAATGTCTCCCGTATTCATATCAAAAAAGCGAGCAGTTTTTGCTTTTTTAATGGAAATATCCAACGAGCCCAACCAAGCGCCGTCCATGCGAGCAAAAGCGACCAAATTGGCACCAGCATCTACGATGGCGATGTTCATTTTCGTTTCTAAGGCTACGGACTTTTTCTTTGCCGCACTAATCATTTTTTCTGCTTGTGCTAAAGTAATACTCATTATTTCTGTTTTTAATACTTCATAAAGTATTTGATGATTCAATTCAATAATTAACTACGCTGCGAAAGTAGTCAAAATTAAGCGGTTCGAGTTGGCGATCCTGCCACAAAGATGAATTTAACACTAAAATCCACGTAAGAAGGAGCGGCTTTCACTCCTCTTCCTGAACAGCAAATACTTTTAAGTTATTTACCTTCAAGAAGCGAAAAATATAATCGTTCCACCGTTCCATCTTTTCAAGGTTTTTCCCTCGATTGGTTTCTTCAATAAATAATTTGCTACTTGCGGCAAAGGCTGCTAAGTGTTGCTGGTACAACTTTTTCAGGAAAGCTTCCGAAGGATGAGGAGTCAGCGATTCCGCTAAAATAAACTTCCTTTTTTCTATCTCCATTAAATCAAAATACATATTCATAAAAGCACGATCCCTATCCGTTAAATAAAAATGGTAGTAACTATTTGATGGATCCAAGATGGTTTGAATTTGATAAACTAGAGAATCCTGCACACGGTTAATATCTAGATAAAGTTTGACATTCAAGTTAAATCGATCCGTTGCAAAGGCGCGCGTACGTTTTGATTCTTCGATCACCCTTGCTGGCGCTTGACTCATTTTAAAGCGATCTTTATCCCAAGAAATATAAGGAAATTGCAATTGGGAAAAGAGCGAATCTTTTTGGTTCGCATAATGCATTACACTGTTTTCAACCTTGTGCTGCAAAATAAAATTTTCTATCTCTACTAGGCGATCATAAAACCTAAATTCAGCCGTTCGATTCCAGAATACGGAGTCGTAGGGAGCGACCGTGATGTTTCGGTAATCTTCGTGGTAGTGTCTGCTAAACTCAAAATTAGGTAGTTCAAATTCTGCTTCATAATCGTAGGCTTTCGTAAAAGCCTTGGTACGCGCGCTGACTTTATTTCCCCATTTATCCCCATAGGAGACCTTGTAGTTAAAATCAATTGTGTTGATATATTGATCGTTATCAATCGTTTGAAAAGATTTGGTAATTTCCATGTCGACCGCTTCGATGGTGTTAAAGCCAATCGGAATAAATGGGTGGACTTCCGCGTTCTCAATCTGCAATTTAATCTTGATCAAGCGATTATTAGTTTGGTCGACCCAGATCCTCCCTGCAAATAAATTTGTCGTGTCCTTTTTAGGGCTAAAGTCAATCACATAAATCTTCGCTTGCTGCTCCTCAAAAGTATGACTAAGTTTTAGCGTATAGGCTTTTTTTAAGGCGTTCTTTCGAATCGACAAGGGATTTTTAGGAAATAATTTAGTTTTTGAGAATAAGTCATGCATCGAAAAAAGCTTGGACGACTCTGTTGATCGGAAGTATCTTTTTTGAACCGGCTTTAAGCCAATCCTTCCTTTTTTAATACTCAATTCATCAATTCCTAAATCTGAATATTCACCGTTATAATAAGATTCGATCAATTCAATCGTTTCCTCAAACATCTTAGTTTCCAAAAAAAAGTAAGTTTTTGAAACTTTAGGTTTCGCTCTTTTATGCTTTCTTAATTTAGCAAGCATATCGTATAAGTAGTCGCGCTCCGCAATGACGACGACTTCGTCTAACAGCGCAGCACGCGGCGTAAGTCTTATTACTTTGGGCGTATTTTCGGAAACGACAAATACTTCGTCTTCGTAGCCTAAATAAGCGACAACAATCGTGTCGCCGATACGGTTGTTGGGGAGTTCAAAATATCCGGCTAAGTTACTCGCCGTTCCGGTGGATAAGCGTTTGTTGAAAATTGTTGCAAAAGACAAAGCGGTATTGCTGTCTTCACCTGTAATCGTGGCCTTAATCGTATAAAGCGAAGACTTAATTTGTGCCAAACCGCTTGTGACTTGCAAGAATACTACTAAACCAAAAATTATTTTTTTCATGATTTTATTGGTAAAAAGCGATTAATTTAAAGCTTGAGAACAAACTATTTTGCAATAAGTCCTAGTTTTATTTTACTCCTTTTTCGCCATTACAGCACTCCGCTTTGGAACAGATTTCAGTGGCTTCTTTAGTTAAAGACATCGGCTCTTCCATTCGTATGAGTTTACGAAGGGCAAGATAATCTTTTCCAGTGGATGCTAGACAATCAGCATCAACTTTAGCAAAAACTTAAACGATTTCCATGATCACGTTTCCGGTCTTCTTTCCCGAGCGTACATATTCATAAGCTTTAACAATCTCTGCTAACGGATACACGCGGTCGATGACGGGCACAAACTTTTCTGTTTTTAAAAGCTTAATAATGTAGGGAATAGATTCCTTGGTATCATATGGAATCGGAAAGATCACTTTTTTATTCCGAGACAACTTACTCGTCAAAGCATAAAATATATTTTGGGCATAAGGACCTAATTCGGAAGAGATATAGATTCCTTTTTTCGTTAATAAAGCTTTGCATTTTCCAAAAGTACTTTTTCCTACGGCATCAAAGATGAAGTCGTACTTTTCTTCATCAGTCGTAAAGTCTTCTTGGGTATAATCATAAATTTTATCGGCACCTAATGATTTGATCAAGGCGATATTTTTGGTGTTACACGTTGCGGTGATTTTAACATCGTACTGTTTTACAAACTGTAGTAGCGCAGAACCAATTCCTCCCGTCGCTCCGTTGATCAATACGTTTTGTCCCGCTTGCATATTCACTTTTCGAATAAAAGCATAAGCATAGTGCGCGCCTTCTAAACTTGCGGCAGCTTGCTGGTAAGTTATATTTTCCGGAATAGGAAACAAATCCTTTTCTGCGATCGTCAAGTATTCTGCTTGCGAAGCAGTTCCCATATCCTTAAAGCCAAATACTCGATCACCAAGGCGAAAGGTTTTGACATTCTCGCCAATACCGACAACTTCGCCCGCAAAGTCTGTACCCAAGATTATTTCCTTTGGTTTCAACAAGCCTAAGACGAAGCGCATGATGAAGGGTTGAGCAGTTAAGTTCGCACAATCGGTTCGGTTGACGGTCGTTGCATGAACCTTAACTTGTACCTCATTTGCTTTCGGAACAGGCTTTTCGATTTGTTCAATTTTGATTTGATTGGGCAAGACATATTGGCGACGGATGGCGGCTTTCATTGTTACTGTTTTGAATGAGTAAAGGTTTTAGCGCTAGACTAATACTTCAATGATAAGCCTTCCGCTGAATTTATGGCAGCTTTATCGACTTAAGCCTTTAATCTTTAGACGATCAGGCTGTTTTGGGTTGGAGGTATTTTGTAAGTACTAAGACAAAATTA
>CALFBG010000281.1 GCA_937951685.1 uncultured Saprospiraceae bacterium
CAAACAAGCCCAGTATACGGATAAAGCCTTGCTTTACTAGAATAATTCTATTTTCCTATAATTAATATTATGTTAAGTAGTGCTTTTTTGTGTTTTGCTCCACTTCCCTAAATATAGCTTCTAGCGCCATTTTTTGTAAAAAACAGCTAAATGAATTATTTGCAAATTTGCTTATCCATATTAAAAGTTATCCTGCAATTTTCACAAAAAAAAGAATCCGAAAAAAGAAGCGGGAAATAATTCTTCTACACAAATGTATGAAAATTACTTACTCCTCCCCTTTTTTCAGGATTCGGACAAACTAGAGCGCGTGTTTGCTCCAAAGTTTTTTTAAACGCTTATTGGTTTATTGAGCCTTGCACCAAATTATTTTCATATTCTTATCACAAAGATTGCTATAAATAAATTTCTTTTAATACCTTAAAACTAGGATGTTACCCTACTCATTATTAAGTAGTGAGCTTCCATGCATCATTTAGGTTTAGAAAATCAGGGTAACTGTTGGAAAATGACATTGCAATTCCAGCTTTTTTAAAATACTTCCGTATCAAATTCAATTTTGTCAATATGAAACGATTTTTATGCTTAGTGCTAGGGTTATCACTCATTGCTTGCAGTGGAACCAAACAAGCGAACACAACAACTGCTGTCACCGAAGAAATCAGTACCACTCCCCCGCCACAAAAACCCACACCACGTTCAGCGGGTCGTCAGCGACCAGATTTGTCAAAACTAATGACTCAACTAAATTTATCGAAAGAACAAGAAGTGGAATTTGAAGCCATTCACAACAAGTATCGTACGAAGATGCAAACCCTGCGACAAGATCAGTCGCTAGAGCGCGCTGGCAAACGAGCAGCTATGAAAGATTTGCGTACAGCACAAACCACCGAACTCAAGGCAGTCTTAACAACAACGCAATTTGAATTGTACACTAAATTAATGGAAGAACGTCGAAGTAATAATCGTCGCAATAGAGAACAACGATCTTGGTAATGATGACCAATCGTTTGCTGCTATAAATCTAACACCTTCCCTCTATTCAAGATCAATTTTGGATCGAGCGCTCGTTTGAGGGTTTTCATCAATGCAATCTCAGTTGCCGTTTTGGATAAAGGCAAATATGCTTTTTTATCAAGCCCAATGCCGTGCTCCGCAGAAACAGAACCACCCATCGCTTGCAAGGGGGCATAAATGATATCGTTAATCTGTAAAGTCAAGGCACGACTCGCATTGGCTTTACTCAGCACAAAATGAATATTCCCATCAGCAACGTGACCGAAAGTATAACACTCCTCTACTTCGGGAATTGCGCGCAGTTTCACGAGCGTTTCATCTACGTAATTTCCGATCGTAGGAATAGGCAAACTAACATCAAAATGCTGGTCATTATTACACTGCGAAACCACCACGTGCAAATCTTCCCGAATTTTCCAAAACCAAGTTAAATCCGATTCACTTTGCGCGAAAGCGGCATCCAAAATGAGTCCTTTCTCAAAGGCTTGCTCCAATAAGTTTTGCAGCGTTTCCTGATCCCGTTCTTGATCACTGCCCAAGGCTTCTAGCAAAACATAATATTTAAATTCCTGTGGCAAAGGTGGTTTGGCTAAGGCCGGTGGTGAAGTCATAGCGGAATAAGTCGTGTGCCAAATCAATTCGAAGCCACTTAGTGTCCCAGCAAGTCCAGCATCCATAAACTTGAGCAACTGAATTACTTTTTCATAATCGTTCAAGCCAACAAATGCGCTGGTTCGGCTGCGAGGAGCTTCTACTAATTTTAAAACGGCTTTGCTAATGATGCCAAGGCTACCCTCCGACCCAATAAACAACTGTTTGAGATCATAAGCAGCATTGTCTTTTATGATTTTTTTCATGGAAGACATAATTGTTCCATCTGCCAACACAACTTCTAATCCCATTACTAAGTTTCGAGTCATTCCATACCGGAAAACGCGTAAGCCACCTGCATTCGTAGAAATGACACCACCAATTTGCGCTGAGCCTTTTGCCCCAAAGTTTAATGGAAAGACCAAATCTTTTGCTTTCGCAAGGTTTTGAATATTTTCTAAAATAACACCAGCTTGCACAGTAATTGTCCTACTTTTTTCATCTAATTCTTCTACTTGGTTCATTTTCTCCATAGCAATAACCAACTCATCTGCCTGCGTTTCGGTACTACCAACTAAATTTGTCAAACCACCATGTACCACAACGGCTTGCTCGTATTCATGGCAAATCTTCATAATGGCAGCCAACTCTTCCGTCGTTCTGGGCAACACCACCGCTATTGCTTTAAGGCTTTGATCCATTCGCCAGATGTGACAATATCTTTCCGCTAAGGCCGCTTCGGTTAAGACCCTTTCGACGCCAAGTTGCGCCATCAAGGCAGTAATAATTTTTGTTTTCATCTTTGCTGCATTGAAATTTTTACGGCGAATTTAGTGTTGAAAATTTTATTTTTTTGCTGGTGCAAATATAAGTTTTAGCCCAAAAATAAGATCTTTTAGCTAAATTCTTCTTCGTAATAATGCGTCGCGTCGTAAAGTAATTCATCTAAACGCTTCTGCTCACTTTGTAATCTTTCGGGCGTCCAGCTGAAATAATTTGCTAGATCCTTCAACACGGTAGCTCTAGTGATACGCACATTCTCGATGTCAAAATATAATTGCCCTGTCCGTCGTACGAAAAAGTCTTCCGCTCGGCAAATCATTTCGTGATGTACACTATACCAAAGCGCTGCCCGCCCCAAAGCAATAATTGGCTCGTCATCGGCGAATGCGCTTAATTTTTCTAAGATGATATTAGTTGACTTACCATAGGTCGTCACTAAGTAGGTAGCGTGGTAGGCTTCCAGTCCAATGTTTTCTAAACGCGGTCTTAGCTCCGCAATAAAACCTTCGACTTCCTCAAAGTCTTGAAAGGGCATTTTTGTCAATGGTATATTTTCAGTTTGGCAAGCTTTGCTAGTTATGCCTTCCGTTTCATTTAGCTTTTCTGCCACCAAGTCTACTACGCGCTGTGCCATTTTACGATACCCCGTGAGCTTTCCACCCGCAATAGAAATTAAGCCTGTGTCCGAAACAAAAATTTCATCCTTGCGCGATAATTCCGAAGGAGATTTTCCGTCTTCGTGAATCAGTGGTCGCAAACCAGCCCAATTAGAAATAATATCGCTGATGCTTAATGATACAGAAGGGAAAGCGTGGCTTAAGATCGAAACTAAATATTCCGCATCCGCTTTCGTTACCACTACCCGATCGAGATTTGCTTGATAATTGGTATCGGTGGTACCGACGTAAGTAATTTTTCCGCGTGGAATCGCAAAGATCATTCTCCCATCCGGTGCATCAAAATAAGTAGTGTGCTGTAAGGGTAATTTGTGGTGCGGAAAAACGACGTGTACGCCTTTCGTTAGATGTAAACGTTTTCCTTTCGCAGAACCATCTTGCTTTCGCAAAAGATCTACCCAAGGACCACCCGCCGAAACAACTTTCTTCGCTTTAATGGTAAATTTTTCACCCGTTAAATGATCACTACATTCCACTGCGATGACTTTTCCAGCTTCGTAAGTGAAATCTATTGCTTTACAATAATTCAGGGCTAACGCACCGTAAGTTGCCGCCGTTTTGATGAGTTCTATTGTTAAGCGGGCATCGTCCGTACGATATTCCGCGTAGAAGCCACCACCTTTTAATCCTTTTTCGTCGAGCAAAGGTTCTAAGGCTAGTGTTGCTTCTTTGTCAAGCATTTGCCGACGATCATTCTCTTTCACACCAGCTAATACATCATATACCCACAGCCCAAAAGCAGTTGCCCATTTTCCGTAGGTTCCACCCTCGATTAAAGGCATGAGCATTTTTTCGGGAAGTACTAAATGTGGTGCTAAGCGATGGACGACCGCTCTTTCTGTTCCCGTCTCTCGCACTAAGGCAACGTCGAGTTGTTTTAAATACCGTAGACCGCCGTGAATTAATTTTGTAGACTTACTACTTGTTCCGGAGGCGAAATCCCCTTTTTCGACTAAAGCCGTTTTTAAGCCGCGAGCAGCAGCATCCAAAGCGATTCCAGTGCCCGTCGCACCACCTCCAATCACCAATAAATCAAACTCGGTTGTTTTTAATTTTTCTAAATCCTCCTTACGGTGAAAGCAAGAGAACTGAGTAGTTTGGTGCTTCATAAATTAAGCTAATTTTACTCTCGGATCAAGCCAAGCATAAACGATGTCAACGAGAATGTTAATCACCACAAAAACGCAGGCAATAAATAATACGCTTCCTAGAATTAGTGGAATATCAAAATTAAGTAAAGCGGTTACCGTTAATTTTCCTAAACCTTGATAGTTTAAAACATTTTCTACAAAAATGGCACCTGCTAACAACGAGGCAAACCAAGCAGAAATTGCGGTAACAACTGGATTCAAGGCATTTCGCAAGGCGTGTTTGACGACTACTTTATAGCGACTAAGCCCTTTTGCTTTTGCCGTACGGATGAAATCTTGCGATAAGACATCAAGCATCGCACTTCGCGTCAATTGGGTGATAATGGCTACTGGTCGTATGCCCAAGGCAAGACAAGGCAGCATCAAATTTTTCCAAACAATTTTTTCATCTCCTAAATCATCCAAGACAATCAAACTACCTTGTACTTCTAAGCCCGTGTAAGCATTGAGGTAATAGCCAAAGAAGAGCGCTAAAAGCATTGCGGCAACGTAACTCGGCAGGGAAAATCCTAGCACCGATAAAAAGACAGCAGCATTATCAAACCAAGAGTTTTGATGTAAAGAAGCGACTACACCTAAGCTAATGCCAATCATACTCGCCAACAAAATGGCGCTAATGGCTAAAATTGCCGTTAAGGGAATGGCTTCCCAAAGCATATCACTAACTTTCCGCCCAGATTGAAAAGACTCGCGGAGGTAAGGCGTTTTGAGCACTAACACTTTTTGACCGATGCCAAATAGACGTAGGTATTCGTATTTCTTTTGATTCGCTGCCGTAGGCTCATGCACCGACAGGGGCGATAAATCATTTAGGTAAGCTGCTAGTTGGAGATGTAGCGCTTGGTTCAAGCCCAAAGCATCCCGTTTAGCGTCAAGCGAAGCCGTATCCGAGCGTTGCCCAAAAGTCAAGCGAGCCGGATCAACCGGAGCCAGATAAATGATGGAAGAAACGAGTACGACTACCAATACCAACACCGCCAAACCGTACAATAATCTTTTTACAATATAACTCAACATAGCTTAATCTTCTTTTTCCCAGTTCATGGTTCTACGAACTGCTTTTTGCCAACCTTTGTACAATTTTTCCCGAGTCGATTTCTTAATACTAGGTTTAAAAGTAGCTTCTAATTGCCATTTTTTACTAATGTCCTGCAAACTCCAGTATCCAACGGCAAGTCCTGCTAAATACGCTGCGCCGAGTGCCGTCGTTTCAATAATACTTGGTCGTTCAACTTTGGTTCCGAGCATATCTGCCTGAAATTGCATCAGTAAATTATTAGCACTTGCCCCACCATCAACGCGGAGCGTCTTCATTTTGATTTTGGCATCTTTCTCCATTGCATCTAGCACGTCTTTACTCTGATAAGCTAAAGAATCTAGAGTGGCTTTGATAATATGCGACTTTTGCGTTCCTCGAGTCAACCCAAAAATAGCACCTCGTGCGTACATGTCCCAGTATGGTGCGCCTAGTCCCGTAAAGGCAGGCACAACGTATACGCCATCTGCATCTTTAGCTTTTAAAGCATAAAATTCTGAATCTTGGGATTCATCAATCAACTTCAAGCCATCTCTAAGCCACTGAATCGCTGCGCCGGCAATAAATACACTACCTTCTAATGCGTAACTTACCTTTCCATTCAATCCCCAAGCGATGGTTGTAATCAAACCTGCTTTGGAGCTTACCATTTTTTCTCCCGTATTCATCAGCATAAAACAACCTGTACCGTAAGTATTTTTAGCCATTCCTACTTGATGACAAGCCTGTCCAAAAAGTGCTGCTTGCTGATCTCCAGCAATCCCCGCGATTGGAATTGGGCTGCCAAATAGTTCCGTCGTCGTATCTCCGTATCGTTCGCTCGAAGAACAAACCTTGGGTAAAACTGACGCAGGAATATTGAGGACTTTCAGCATTTTCTTATCCCAAGCTAAGTTTTTAATATTATAAATCATGGTACGAGAAGCGTTGGAATAATCGGTAACGTGAACTTTTCCGCCCGTGAGTTTCCACACTAGCCAGCTATCTACGGTACCGAATAGCAAATTACCTGCATTCGCTTTTTTTCGTGCTCCTTTTACGTTATCTAAAATCCATTTTAGTTTGGTTCCCGAAAAGTAAGCATCAATGACGAGTCCCGTATTTTTGCGAACGTAATTTTCTAGCCCGCTGCTTTTCAATTCATCACAAGTACTAGCCGTCCGTCGATCTTGCCAGACGATGGCCTTGTAGATTGGTTTGCCTGTTTGTTTATCCCAAACGATGGTCGTTTCTCTTTGGTTGGTAATACCAATGGCGGCGATTTGTTTTGCACTAATCCCGTGTTGCTGTAAGACGCTACGGGCGACCTTCAACTGTGAAGTCCAAATCTCTTCGGGATCATGTTCTACCCAACCAGATTTTGGAAAAAACTGGGTAAACTCTTCCTGAGCAACACCAACAATATTAGCTTTGTGATCAAATAAAATGGCTCGTGAACTTGTTGTACCTTGATCAAGAGAAAGAATGTATTTTTGCATTTGCTCAAAATTTGATTTTGTCGTACCAAAGATAGAAAATAATTAAGGAATCCAATTACCTTTGGCCTTCGACGATTACGGCTAGATAGATCTACAACCGTCCGTCAAAAGAAATAGCGCATTTCGATGCCGATGAAGCCGTTAAAAGCGATGCTAAATCGAATAAAATGCGCATTTTTGCCACAAAAAAAGCAGTAAAATATGCAGATTACCAGAATCCCCTTTGACCAAGTTGCTGAACTTTCCAAAAAAGATGTTGCTTATGCTACTGGCGATCCTCGCCTACAAGCTTTTTATCAATACCCAGTCAATTTGGAAAGCTTCCAAGCAGTAATGGAAGATAAGCAAAAGCAAGCGGTAGATCGGGAAACCCTCGTTGAGGTTTTGGGGAAGCAGTACGATAAATTGGCTGATACAAAACTGCAATTGCAACAAATAGAAAAATTAAAAAGTAAAGATTGCTATACGATTACCACTGCGCATCAACCTAGCCTATTTACAGGTCCCTTATACTATATTTATAAAATCGCTTCAACGATCAATCTTGCGCGACAATTAGCCCAGGCTTATCCCAATCAGCAGTTTGTACCTATTTTTGTTACCGGAGGAGAAGATCACGATTTTGAAGAAATTAATCACTTACACCTATTTAATAAAACCATTACTTGGGAGCATGAGGAAAAAGGCGCCGTTGGAGCCATGCAAACAGCAAGTTTAGCTGCCGTAATCGAAGCAGTTCAAGAAATTTTGGGAACCTCAGATAGGGCTGCCGACTTGGTGGATATGTTGCGAAAGACTTACCTAGCGCATGACCGTTTTGGCGCTGCCACGATTGCTTTTACGCACGAGTTGTTCAAATCGACAGAGCTGGTAATTCTTGATATGAATACGCCAGCTTTGAAGCGCTTGTTTGTGCCGATTATGAAAGAAGAGTTATTACAGCAGGTGTCGCAACCCTTTATTGAAGAGGCAGCTGCTCAATTGCAAGAATTGGGGTTTAAAGCCCAAGCCTTTCCGCGCGAGATCAATTTATTTTATTTACAAGATCAATCTAGGGAGCGAATTGTCTTGGAAGAGGAATTGTATAAGGTCTTGAATACAGATTTAGTCTTTACGGAGACGGCTTTGCTGGAAGAGATGGAGCAACATCCAGAGAGATTTAGTCCGAACGTCATCATGCGTCCTTTGTATCAAGAATTGATTTTACCCAATTTGGCTTACATTGGTGGCGGCGGAGAGATTGCGTATTGGTTGGAGCGCAAAGCGCAGTTTGCTCATTTTGGTTTAAATTTCCCGATGTTGATTCGCCGTAATTCGGTACTTTGGTTGGATAAAGGAACGACGAAGCGGATGGATAAACTGGGGATCACGAGTAAAGACTTGTTTCGAGAAACTGCCGATTTGGTTAAAGCCTTTGTACACGAACAGGCAGAAGAAGATTTAAATATTAAAAAGGAAAAAGCCATTATAGATGCTGCTTACGAAAGCATTGCGCAAATTGCTAAAAAGGTAGATCCGACGCTAGAAAAAGCTATTCTTGCTGAGCAGACTCGACAATTGAAAACCTTAGATCAATTGGAAGGACGAATTGTGCGTGCCGAAAAGAAGAAACATGAAACGGCGCTCAATCAACTAGAATCCTTGAAGGAAAAACTATTTCCTAAGTTCGGATTGCAAGAACGACACGATAATTTCATGGGCTTTTATCTGAAATATGGCCAAGACTTTTTAGATACGTTGGTGCAGGAATTATCGCCCTTAGAAAAAGGCTTTATGGTGATTCAAGAATAAGGAAGTGGTTTTAAACTTTTTTACCAAAATTGAAAGCGCCTCGTTGAATGATCAACGAGGCGCTTTTATAATTCCAATCAATATTTGAAAGTTCTAATTTTTAAAAAAGGAGATCAAATCACTAACCTTTGCTTTTAAACCTTCTCGGTCTACAATGAAATCAAGAAAGCCATGTTCTAGTAAAAACTCTGAGGTTTGAAAGCCTTCCGGCAAATCCTTTTTAATTGTTTCTTTGATGACTCGCGGACCAGCAAAACCAATCAATGCTTTTGGCTCGGCAAAATTGATATCTCCCAACATCGCAAAAGAAGCCGTTACTCCTCCGGTAGTTGGATCCGTCATAAAAGAAAAATATGGAATCCCAGCCTTTGCCAATTGCGATAACTTGGCGGAAGTTTTAGCCATTTGCATCAATGAAAAAGCAGATTCCATCATTCTGGCGCCACCCGATTTTGAAATAATCATCAGCGGTGCTTTAATCAACATACAATGGTCAATCGCTAATGAGATTTTCTCTCCAACGACGGAACCCATCGATCCCCCAATAAAGCTAAAATCCATCGCGGCAATAACGAGGGTACGACCATCTACTTTTCCTTCTCCGACGGTAATGGCATCGGTTAGCGAGGTTTTTTCCTTGGCGGCAATTAGCCTTTCACTGTATGGTTTCAAATCGGTAAATTGCAAAAAATCCTCAGAAACCAAGTCTCCAAATAATTCTTTGAATTTGTTATCGTCAAAAATAATATCGAAATAATCGTGGGAACCAATTCGAACGTGATGATTACATTTTGGGCATTTATGGAAGTTTTCTTTCAACTCCTTCATGGTCGTTGCCTCCTTACATTCTTTACATTTATACCAAAGTCCGTCCGGTGCTTCCTTCTTATCTTTGGTAGAAGTAATAATCCCGTCTTTCAATCTTTTAAACCAACCCATAATGTTTTTCTCTTAGTTTAGTGATATTTTTTAATACTGGCAAAATAGGCTATCTAACTATTAATCAAATAATTACACGCATTTACTAAAGTCTAATTACAATGATTTTTTAACAAAAAAATCTCATTTGGTCTCTATAAAGTGCGTTTTGCGCGCTACTTATCGGCTTACGGGGATTGCTTAACTATAAACAAATATCGCCAAAGCATTCCTTCCGCAAACTTCGTCTGTAGCAAAAATAGCTAAAATCATCTAAACCCAAAACTCGGAGGGTAAATATATTTTAAAGTAGCCATTTCGACAAAATTAGGTGACCATTTAATGATTGCAGCATTTTGGTAGTAAGCTACCCGTTTTTGGAAATAACATGGTCCAATTAGAGCCATTTAAAATCAAAAAAATATGCTCCGTTCCGCTCATCCAAAGGGTAAAACGAAAGAATATAAGCTTCGATAGCATTCCCTTAAGCTTTTCATCTAGAATTTGAACCGATTCGTCAAACAAATTACGCATAACTCCCGTAATACTTTATTATGTTCTATAGAGGAAGAAGTTGTTTAAAAATTAGCTGCAAAGGGATTGTTTTATTGAAAAAAACTATGAAAGCGGGCATTAGCGCTGCTTTGACCTTGCCGAAATGAAATATTTATCTAATTTAGAGTTCCAAAATCAAATCAAAGAAAATGGCCATGTTTGTTAGAGAATTCGAGTGTCCTTCTTGTGGTGGTAGAATCGAAAAACGAAATGTGAATAGCAAGAGCGTCGCTTGTCCTTACTGTGGTCAAGCAAGTCACATTCAGGCGGATAGCTTAGAAGCTGCCGGCGAAGCACATTTGTTGGTAGATTACGGCTCCATTTTAAGTACTGGCTTGCGTGGTCAGTTAGGAGACTATAAATTTGAAGTACACGGTAGAATGCGGATTGAATACGAAGATGGTTTTTGGGACGAGTGGTACGTCCGCTTAGAAGATGGGCGCGATGCTTGGATTCAAGAAGATGATGGAAGCTTTGTCTTGTTTTTGCAACAAGAAGCAGAAGAATTACCAACGGATGTATTTGAAAAATTTAAAGTTGGAAGTATTCGGCGCTTTTCTAGCGAATACCACGATGTTTTTGTCAGTTCAAAAGCTAAAGCCAAAGTATTAGGAGCGGATGGAGAACTACCATTTGTAATCAAACCAGGAGATCCTGCCGATTTTGTAGAAGGGATATTTAAGGGTAAAGTCATTACCTTAGAACTCCTTCCCAAAGAAACGATCCTCTTCGTCGGTCAACACTACGAAGTAGATGACTTTATCCTTTAACCTCAGAATTAAGCTTTACATCAATGTCCGAATCCATCAAAGAAAATACTTTCACCCCCATCAAGCAATTTGACTGCCCCAATTGTGGTTCAGCCTTGGAGGTATTCAATAAGCGTGCAAAATATACGGGTTGTACTTATTGTGGTTCTTTGCTTGATCCTCGCTCGGAGGATTATAAAATATTAGCCGCACTAGGGAAACCGGAATCTTATCCTCCACTTACTTTTCTCGAAGTAGGCATGGTCGCTACCTTTCAAGGTAAGAAATTCCAAATTATTGCACGAACCCGCTGGGAAATGGACTACCAAGAACGATGGGCAGAAGAAGGAGAAACGGGCTATTCGGATGAGCATTGGGTATACGACGAATGGTTATTGCTTTCGGAACAAATGACTTATCTGTACCTCATTGAAGATAAAGAAGGTTTTTATACTTCTTCGGAAGTCATCCCCGATCATCCCATGTTGCCCTCAAAAGGAAACGATTGGATTAAATTTTATAGACACCATAGCAAACGTCCCATTCAGGAAATCGGACTCGCACAGGTTGTTTTTTTTGAAGGAGAATCCAATTATAAAATTCGCACCGAAGATCAGATTCATTTTGCCAGTTATAATTACAAAGGCAAAACGCACATCGTAGAATATCGACTAGATCGCAAGACCGGTGAGTACCAAGAAATTGAGTTTTTTGAGGAGGAAAAAATATACTACAATCATATACTCAAAGCATTCGCTGATAATCCACAAGCGAAAAAGGTATTTGAAAAAAGAGATAAATGGTATCAGGCGATGCTAGTTTCTGTAGGGGCAATGGTCAGTTTTATTGTATTAATTTTAGCCGCCGCTTTTTGGAAAGAAACACCTGTTTTTGAGCAAAAATTTGCGGTTGATCAGGTTTTACAAGATTCTACGATGAAATCCAATGTGTTTTCCGTCGAACAAAATGGTGCTTATAATCTTAAGTTGGTCAATAATTTAAGTAGCAAATCGTCTAATGTCTTTGCGGTGGCTTACGTCATGGATGAAGCACAAAATCCATTGCGGGCTTTACAAGCTAATTTCACGGGAACCAACACATCCAGCGAAAGCCAAATTGTCCAGATCGACGGCAATCGAGCATTGTCAATACAATTGTTTGTACAAAAATCTGCAAACTCCGTTGGTCACGTTAAATTCGAAATTACAAAGGTCCATATGTTGAGTCGCTACTATGTAATTGGGGCAATCCTTTCTATGATTATGATTTTTGTATTTTTAGCCATGTGGCAAAGTGTAAAATCCTAAACGATATGTTCAAACATAAATTTTCAAATCTACTATTCGGCGGTTTTTTAGTTTTAGGATTATTTTCCTTTAGTCTGTCCATCGCTGGATCAGGTGTTACCGCACTCAAAGATCCTAACATTGCTCGGGACATCAAGAAGAATTGTCCAGATTATTACCAAAATAGAAATGGGGATTGTCTTAAAAAAACTTTTAGAAGTTACTATTTCCTTCATCGTACCCGAGGTTCTGGAAGTCGAGGTTCTGGAAAATAATCATCAACGCCGTTTATATTTATGGAAGAAACCAGCCGAGAGCAAAAAGCCAGTACGGTAGCGATTCTGCTTTGCTCTGTTTTTATCATCTCCATTTGTGGGATTCTCTACGAATTACTAATTAGCAGTATTGCCAGTTATTTTCAAGGAAGTAGCATTTTGCATTTTTCGATTGTCATTGGTCTATTTTTATCTTTCATGGGCGTAGGTTCTTATGCTTCTAAGTTCATGAAGCATCGCTTGCTCGATTGGTTTATTCGCTTTGAAGTCGTCCTGAGCTTGGTTGGAGGATGTTCTACGTTGATCTTATACATGGCTTTTTCGCTAACGCCTTATTTTTACCTGATTGCTTTCCTCCTGATTGCGACGCTAGGCTTTTTCATTGGAATTGAAATCCCGATGCTCACGCGTATTTTACGGCAGTACGAAAACCTGAAAGATGCATTAGCCAAAGTCTTGTCTTTTGATTATCTCGGCGCTTTATTTGCTTCCGTGATTTTTCCCTTGTTGCTCCTTCCCTACTTGGGTTTGATGAAAACCGCTTTTGCCATTGGTTTGCTCAACTTAATTGTAGCCGTAATCAATACCTATCTTTTTCAAGATCGTTTAGCCAACGCTAAATTGCTGTACTTCTCAGAGGCAGTGGTTGGCTTAATTTTGGTCGCTGGCTTTGCTTTTTCTTTTCAACTCAGTACTGTTTTCGAACAAAAACTATATCGCGATCCGATTATGTTATCGCAGCAAACGCCGTATCAAAAACTGGTCTTGACGCATTGGAACCAAGATGTGCGTTTGTACATCAATATGAATTTACAGTTTTCTTCTGTCGATGAATATCGCTATCACGAAGCACTGGTACACATTCCGCTCGCAACGGCACAAGCCAAAGAGAAAGTTTTGATCCTCGGAGGAGGTGATGGGCTTGCCGCCCGCGAAGTATTGCGCTACCCCGAGGTGAAATCTATTGAAATTGTTGACCTTGATCCGGGCATTACTGATTTAGCAACGACCCATCCCGTTTTTACAAAATTGAATAAAAACTCGATGCAAGATCCGAGAGTAACCGTTCACAACCAAGATGCTTTTAAATTTGTCGAATCTTCCTCAGCGCTTTACGACGTTGTACTCATTGATTTGCCCGATCCGAATAATGCTAGTTTGGGGAAATTGTACAGCGTTGCTTTTTATAAGCTTTTGCAGAAACGCTTAGCGGCGGGTGGCGTTTTAGTTACTCAATCAACCTCTCCTTATTACGCCCCAAAAGCCTTTTGGTGTATTCATCAAACCTTAGAAGCTGTATTTGATACGACGATTCCTTATCAAGTCTACGTTCCGTCTTTCGGGCAATGGGGCTTCAACATGGCGATTAATCCGCCACATCTACCCTACTCGGTTGATCGAATTAAAGCGAGAATTGATTACAAGCCTTTGCGTTTTTTAAATGCAGCTTCCTTTGATGGTTTATTTCAATTTGATGAAGATAGCAAAGAAGTTACCGTGGAAACCAATCGTTTGATCAATCAGGTTTTGATACAATACTATGAGAAGAGTTGGGATAAAGCGCGGTAACACCAGTTTTCGGGGAAACTAAGAAAATACGCCCGCATTTTCAGACCTGAAAACGTGGGCGTATTTTTATTTACAACTCGTAAAATTAGTAACTAAACTAGTAACTGAAATTTTTCACTGTATTCACAAACGTCTTAACATTGTCTAAAGGCGTATCGGGATAAACACCGTGTCCTAGATTCACAATATGCCCAGTACCAAAATCCTCAATCATTGATAAAACGGTTTGCTCAATCTCTTTAGCCGGTGCGTATAAAAGACAAGGATCGGCATTGCCTTGAAAAACTTTATTGGAAGTTACTTTTTGCTTCGCAAAATTGGCCTGTGTATTCCAATCTAAACCTAATACCTGACAATCCAGTTGATCTAATGCTTCCAAGGCAAACCATGCGCCTTTACAAAATACCGTCATCGGAACGCCTTGAATGGCATCACAAATCTGGCGAATGTAAGGAATCGCAAAAACTTGATATTGCGCAGGACTCAAAATACCAGCCCAAGAATCAAAAACTTGTACCAAATCGATGCCAGCATTTACCTTCTGCTGCAAATAATGGATTGTACTATCCGTAATTTTTTGCAGCAATGCGTGTGCAGCCTCCGGTTGTGTGTACAGAAATCGTTTCGCTTTAGAAAAAGTCTTACTCCCAGAACCTTCAATCATGTAGCAAAAGATCGTCCAAGGCGCACCACTAAACCCAATTAAAGGGACTCGCCCTGCCAATTCCGTTTTACAAATCTTGATCGCCTCGTATACATATTCTAAATTATCTGCCGCTGCTGCACCACTGGAAAGTGCCGCCACTTCGTTAGCATTGGTAATGGTTTTAGGAAACCAAGGACCTTTTTTCTCAATCAATTCGTAATTAAGCCCCATCGATTCTGGAATCACCAAAATGTCGGAGAATAAAATTGCTGCATCAACACCTAGCTCATCAACGGGCTGAATCGTTACCTCTGCGGCAAGTGCTGGCGTTTGTACCAATTCCTTAAAACCAGAGAGACTTTGACGGATAGCTCGGTACTGAGGGAGGATTCTACCCGCTTGACGCATCAACCATACTGGAGGACGCTCTACTTTTTCCCCCTTTGCTGTTCTGAGTAATAAATCATTTTTCAATTTCATGGCACAAGTATAAAAAGATTTGTGCAGTTGATCAGCGATTGTAATGCAAGATTTTTGTAATAATTTTTAAAGCCAGAAAAACTGAAGTACTAAGTTTAAGGTTCAAAGCAGTCTTTTTTATCAAAAAGGCTACACGAACACACAAATTAGCTGCTGCCTTGCTGAGTAAAACAAGCTAAAATCATTATTTATGTGATTGATCGTTAAAATTTCCGGAATTTTGTATTTTCTTATTGGTATTTTTAAAGTTAAATTAAAAAGAAAATTTCGTCTGAGTAAAATATATTATTAAAAACAAATAGTCTTTTTATCCTTAATTTGCAGATCAATAAGATTAGCTTACATTTGAGTTCTAAATTACGCACATGAATATCTTGCAGGTTGTCCATAAAATTGTTCAGCAGTCTCACCAAGACGTAACGGGCCTCACTCCTACCGATGGCAATCGGCTCAATAATTTGGGGCTACGGTTTGAAAATTACATTCGAGATTTATTCTTACCCAATACAGATCTGACCGCAGCGGAAAAGGAAGCTGCTTACGCAGAAATTTTTTCCTATCTCGGTAATGCTAAAAATCCGCCGGACTTTATGCTCAAAGCTGGAGATGCCATTGAAGTCAAAAAAATGCAAAATTTGGGCTATACCTTGCCCTTCAATAGCTCTTATCCTAAAGCCAAATTATACGCAGATGATCCAATGATTACGAAAGCTTGTAAAGCGATTGAAGACTGGGAAGTCAAAGACATTATCTACGCTGTAGGTTATTTTGAGCAACAACGATTACGGGCACTATGGATGGTTTATGGCACCGAATACGCTGCGGATAATGCTCATTATCAGGCTATCATTAATACCATTTCGGAGGGAATGAATAATATTCCAAACGTAGAATTTGCGGCGACAAAAGAACTCGGAAAGATCAAAAAGGTAGATCCCTTTGGCGTAACGGATTTTAGGATTCGAGGAATGTGGTATATTCATAACCCCAAGCGCGTGTTTGAATATCTCTACCCGTACGACGAAAAAGCAGATTTTCAATTCATGTGTCTCCTCAACAATGAAAAATTTGCAAGCTTTCCTTTAGCTGATCAAAAACTAGTTTTATCTATTAAAAATCCTAACTTTAGCCTCCAAGAAGTACAGATCAAAGACCCCAACGCCCCAGAAAAACTTATTCCTGGGAAATTAATTGTTTATAAAAGTTTTTAATGAATATAGTTACGCTATTCTCCGGTGCAGGTGGATTGGACTTAGGCTTTAGTAAAGCTGGATTTCAGGTTGTTTGGGCCAATGATAATGACAAAGATGTGTGGAAGACTTACCGCCATAATCATCAATCGCCAATTGATACGAGAAGCATCTCAAAAATTCCCTCTTCCGAAATTCCTGCTTGCGATGGCATCATCGGTGGTCCTCCTTGCCAAAGTTGGAGCGAAGCGGGCACCTTAAAAGGGATTGAAGACCAACGAGGGCAACTATTCTATGAATTTATTCGAATTCTTAGAGATAAGCAACCGAAGTTTTTCCTGGCGGAAAATGTAGCGGGAATGCTTTTTCAACGGCACCAAAAAGCTTTAACCCAAATCATTAAGCTTTTTATTGATTCTGGCTATCAGCTCAGCTTCAAAATGTTGAATGCTGCGGATTATGGTGTACCACAAGATCGCAAGCGTGTATTCTTTGTAGGATTTCGAGATGATTTGCAACGAAAGTTCGAATTTCCAGAAAAAATGCATCGCCAATTCACCCTTAAAGATGCGATCTACGATCTTAAGGATACTGCCATTCCTGCCTTGAACAAAAACTATAGTCAAGGTACAAATTGTCACTTCTTAAACCACGAATACATGGAGGGAAGTTTCTCAACGATGTACATGTCAAGAAACAGGGTTAGATCATGGGAAGAAGCATCTTTCACCATTCAAGCAGGAGCAAGACACGCACCAATTCACCCCCAAGCTCCCAAAATGGAAGTCTTAGAAAAAAATGTGCGTATCTTCGTACCTGGAAAAGAAAAGTTGTATCGTCGATTAAGTGTTAGGGAGTGTGCACGCATTCAAACCTTTCCTGACCATTTTGAATTCAAATATGACAGACTTTCACAAGCCTACAAAATGATTGGCAATGCAGTACCCGTGCAACTAGCAAAGGTACTCGCCCAAAAAATCAGGAAAGATTTAGAAAATCAGTAATTTAACACGCTCTTTAAAAAATAACAACGAAGGATCAAAACAAATTGTATGGATCCTTATTTCTTTCTAGCTCTCGTCTTTTTCGGCATATCAGCCTTCTTGATCACGTTAATTTTTCCGTCATCACCGTACAATTCTTTTGATCGCTTATTGTAAGCTAAAGCAGCTTCTTCTGCCGTAGCAAACATTCCGATGTGTACAGATTTACGATTGATAGAAATTACCGCCCGAAAACGATTGTTTTCCTTATAAACACCTGTGTATCCCGTTTTGCTACTCGTCTTTCTTTGACGACTGGCAACGGAACGCGATCTCCATGCGATATTTTCCAATCGGCAATCTAGTTTGTCGCCATT
The DNA here is from genome assembly GCA_937951685.1 of uncultured Saprospiraceae bacterium. GTDB lineage: Bacteria > Bacteroidota > Bacteroidia > Chitinophagales > Saprospiraceae > CALFBG01. The sequence goes on from CALFBG010000281.1 coordinate 17,553, forward strand.
CTTAGCGCCTACCAGATTTTTGGTCTTTGATCGTTGTCGGTAAAGGAATTTTTCGGCAATCAATTTGTGAAGATAAATGGTTTCGGTTTTGTAACCACCGCCGGCTTTTTTCCAAGTTTTTTGAAAAACCGCACAACCACTCGAATGACGTCGAAGATTGTTGATAAAATCGACTTTGACAAGATAAGGGTCTGTGGTAAGGTACTCGTATACCTTATCATCAAGCAATACTGTGTCGTCAGCATTCTTTAGTTTTACTTTGTATAACACGCTCTCTAGTTTAAAATGTTAGTATAATAAACGTTCTAAGTAGTATAAATGTAATACCTTTTTTCTTAAAAAAAAATCTAGCAAGAAAATATTTTGAATGCTCCCGAGGGAAAACAAACACCTTCTACCGAAATTTAACCTTAAGATATTTTAAGTATTTATTAGATTTACCTGAATATCATTAACCTAATTTATCAACAACATGTCTACTTATTGGCTAAAACCTGTAGCTTTCATGTTATTTTAATACAAAAATAGTAAAATTTTGCTAACAATCCTATAATTACAACATTATTTCGATATCGGTAGCTGCACAAAATAATCTGCCTTGGATTGAGGGCACTTTTTTGTCCAATTTTCTTTTTTTGAAACCGCTCAAATTACCGGAAAAATTCTACCATATTTTCTCTACCTTGAATTAGGCTTCCGTCCAAAAGCTTTGTACCTTTCTTTTTGAAAGCGTGCAAGCTGCTTGCCCTATTTTTTGTTGGTACGGTAGCCTAGCAAAAGCTAAATACATTCATAGCAAACAAATAAAACTTGTGTTTCCAATCGAGAAAAAAATAATGCATCGTTGCTTAGAGCAGAGTCAACGAGCGAATCAAAGACCAGCGTTGCCTGCCCACGTTGCTTGGGTATTGGCGCAGCAAGGAAACATCCTGAGAGAAGGTTTTTTCGTAGATGGGCAACTTACCAACGCATTTGAAACACTAACTAAGCCCACCTCGCTAGTCTTTGCCCCCAATACTTGCCTGTATTTATCTTTTGAGCCTCGCTACACGCCGGAATCTATTAAAACGATACTTGCGCTACCACTTGGTAAAGTCATCGTTGGAGGCTTACATCCGAGCGCCGTGCAAGCAGGTCGCTTGCTTGCTGCGTTACAAACCACCGGATTAAAAGTAGAGTGTTATTCGCCGTGCAAGGTACTGCGACAGCATCTACTCCCAATTTATCATTATTACCAACAAAAGCGACCTTACCTCTTATTGAAGTATGCACAGAGTCAAGATGGGTTTATGGGACAACACGATCGGCAGGTTTGGCTAACAAATATTTTTTCTAAAAGGCTAGTGCACCGATGGCGGGGCGAAACCAATGCCATCCTCGTAGGCACCAACACGGCTTTGCTCGACAACCCTCAATTGACCAATCGCTATTTTGTGGGAAAGCAAGCGCTGAGAATTGTACTCGATCGCAATTTGAGATTGCCTCCACATTTGCATCTTTTTGACGACCAATATCCAACTTGGATTATTACGGCGCAAGCTATTCCGATGCATCATTATAAACAAACGCGGTATTTCCAGTTAGATTTTGAGCAGCTTTTGCCCAATTTGATGAAATTGCTACACCAGCAGCAGATTTTTCACCTGACCATAGAAGGTGGTGCTCAATTGCTACAACACTTTATTACGGCTGGTTATTGGGACGAAGCGCGTGTTTTCAGCAGCCCTCAACAACTTGAAATTGGAATTGCTGCCCCTCAAATCCAACAAAGCCCACAGCGTACCGTACAACTATTGTCCGACCAATTAAGATACTATTTCAATGAAAATATTAGAACTAGCGCTCAGGAGACACGATAAAAGTTAATCTTTTATTAAAAGCGTACCCTAGAATATAAATAGTTTGCTTTTGTAGTTCATAAGTTATTAAATTTGCTTTATAATTAAATGAGAAAATAATGAAAAATGTTTTAATAGGATTATTGGTCGTTGTGTCGTTGCTAGTAGTATACTCCTTTACAAACGCCTCCGCTGTGACTATCGCAAACGCAACAAGCGCTGAAATGCCTGCTTCAAAAGTAAATTGGATGACTTGGGAGGAAGCGATCGAGCAATCGAAAATAAAAAAGAAAAAGATCTTTGTAGATGTTTATACGGATTGGTGTGGCTGGTGCAAGAAAATGGACAAGGCGACTTTTCAAAAAGCGCACATCGCTAAATACCTCAATGAGAATTATTATCCCGTGAAATTTAATGCGGAGCAAAAAGCAGCCATTACCGTTAACAATAAAACCTATAAATACGTCAAAAGTGGTCGCAGAGGTTATCACGAACTTGCGGCAATGATTACACGGGGCAAATTGAGTTATCCGAGTATTGTATTTTTAGATGAAGCTTTCGAAGTGATTCAACCGATTCCAGGTTACCAAGATCATCATAAATTTGAAGTAATCATGACTTACTTTGCCACCGACAATCACAAAAAAACACCTTGGTCTCGTTACGCTAAAGAATATGTACACATGGCAAAGCGCAAAGCGACGACGGAGTAAATCCGAAAAACTAGCAATTTAAAATTAGTTTATAATAAAATAAAAGCGCGGCTTACCATGAGGTAAGTCGCGCTTTTTTAGACATTTAGCTAATGGCATCAATTAGAACCAACCGCTTTTTCGCTTTCCTTTTCCACCAATTCCTAGTACGCCCAATAGCCCTCGTGTTAATTCTCGTGCAATGGTTCGACCGATTTGTCGGGTAGTTGTATTGGAGACCACTTTTTCAAAAGTACTTTTTTCTTTACGAGAAGAGGAGCGACTCGCTTTAGTTTGTTGCTTTTTTAGTTCCGCCTGTTTTTCTTCAGCTTGTGCTACTTTCATCTTTTCCGTTAGCACTTCGTAAGCACTTTCTCGATCTACGACTTCGTTGTATTTTTTAATGAGCTTAGAATCGTTGATAATTTCATCAATCTCACCGCCCGTTAAAACATCCATTCGAGATTGCGGCGCTCGCAGTAAAGTGTGTACCAAAGCTGTAGGAATTCCTTTTTCGTTGAGCGTTGTTACCAATGCCTCCCCTATTCCTAATTCCGTTAGCAAAGTATCCGTATCGTAAAATTCCGAAATCGGGTAATTTTGAGCGGCTAATTTAATTGCTTTTCGATCTTTTGCCGTAAAGGCTCTTAACGCGTGCTGCACTTTCAATCCCAGCTGACCAAGTACGGCATCGGGTACGTCGGTCGGATTTTGAGTTACGAAAAATAACCCAACGCCTTTCGACCGAATGAGCTTCACAATCGCTTCAATTTGATCCAACAAAGCCGTGGTTGCTTCTTTAAATACCAAATGTGCTTCGTCGATGAAGATGACCAATTTAGGGCGATCACTATCTCCTTGCTCAGGGAAAGTCGAATAGACTTCCGCTAAAAGTTGTAGCATGAACGTGGAGAACAATTTGGGTTTATCTTGAATATCCGTCAATCGTAAAACAGAAACGATACCTTTGCCATTTTCATCCATCCGAACCAAATCATCGACCTCAAAAGAACGTTCTCCAAAGAATTGCTCTGCACCTTGCTGCTCTAATTCTACAATTTTGCGGAGGATGGTTCCGACCGAGGTTGTAGACATTTTTCCGTACAACTTTTCTACTTCCTCCTTCCCTTCTCCAATCACCCAGTTTAGCGTTTTCTTAAAATCTTTCAGGTCGAGTAAGGCTAAGTTATTATCATCACAATACTTAAATAATACTGCTACGATTCCAGCCTGTGTCGTCGACAAATCTAAGATTTTTGAAAACAAGATGGGCCCAAATTCTGTAACGGTAGCGCGTAGTCGCACACCTTTTTCTTCAGAAAGACTCAGAAATTCTACGGGACTTTGATCTGCGTTAAAAGAAATACCAATTTTAGCGTGTCGCTCTTCAATTTTAGGATGCCCGTCACTGGCCGCGGCGATCCCACTTAAGTCGCCCTTTATATCCATCAGTAAGACAGGGACGCCTTCACTAGACAATTGCTCCGCGATAATTTGTAGCGTTTTGGTTTTACCTGCCCCCGTTGCTCCGGCAATTAATCCGTGCCGATTCATCATCTTAAGTGGCACTTTTACCAAGGTGTCTTTAATACAATTTCCATCTAACATGGCGCCACCTAGTATTATTTCTGGCCCTTTGAAAGTATACGAACTCGTAATTTCTTGAACGAATTTTTCTTGATTTGACATGTATATTTATTATTTTGTTGGGTTTAGTACTAAGACAAATTAACTAATAATTTGAAAGTCTTTTAAGCTTATTGTAAACCCAATTTCCGTGAACTACTTAGCATTGCTTGAAAATGATGTTTTACTTTCGTTTATTCCAACTCTTAACACGTTGTTCAAAACGTTTTTTGCTAAATTCCCATTTATCAATATCTACTTTAGCTTCTAATTCTTTTTCTAAATTTTCGTCCATTAAGCGATAGAAAAAATCAATGCCCGTTAATTCCTCTACCTCATCGACTGATACCGCAAATTGGCTTAAATGTTCATATCGAATCTCATTGGGCAAAATAAATCCAATTGCTTTCACTTCTGGCTCGGACAAATCTAGCAAGACTTTGTAGTAAGAATCGGGAACGGAAACCTCATTTACCCCAATCTTATCTCGAATCGCCGCCGTCAAAACGGGTCCCGTTACAATGTACAATTTATCAAACTTCATCACCCAATCTCGGGTCTGTTCTTCCAATTCTCTCCAGACGCCACCGTTGAAATTTCTAATTTGGGGGCTCATGTTGCTCATGTAAAAAGTCTCTGACATGGATCTTTTGGAAAAACCCATATCTCCCGCTGGAACCAAGTGACCACGGTCGTAACCTGAGCGCTTATAATCGCGGGGAGAAGCAGATGCGGAGCTCACTTTGGGATCAGGTCTAAAATTATTAGATCGATCGACCCGTTTTTTGTATAATAGATCTTTGGAAAGTTCGTAGGCCACCCATTCCGGTTGTTCGTGATCTTCTGAATAGGAAAGTGCATAGTAGCCATGTTTCACGATTTGTCCGGTGGTAGAGGTCGGAAGTAAAGCTTCGTCCACGTAGGTTTTAGTGTCGTAACCGCTATTCGTACCGGAATTATTAGAACTATTGCCATCGTTCTTTCCTTGGTTAATCATCTCGGAGGTTTTCTCGATCGTATCGGCCAAGCTAACATCCTTTCCGGAAAATAAGTTAAAAACGTAGAAAAGACCTCCTGCCACAACGGCGAAAATGCCCACTTTTAAAACCATTCCGCTGCTTTCTTTGCTAGAACTAGCGTGATTCTTTCTTAAATTTGCCATTTATCATAAGTGTTTTGCGAGTATGCATCGCATTCAATTTTTTAGTTAAAAACTGAATCCGCAATACTCTTTAGTGTTTCATAAAAAGGAACAACTGCTTTTGTGACGCTGCTAACCACAATAAAGTAACAATTAGCAGCGGGAGCAATTGCTAGTTTGACCGTAAAAATAATGAAGTTGCTTTAAAAAGCAAACTCCACTTAAAAAAGCTAATCGTATGCGTAGCAATTTCGTTCATGAGCGACGAGTTGCAAATTTAAGCATACGCTAGGTTAAAACTAGTACACGATAAGCTAAATTTCGAGAAAATAGGCCCGATTGCAACGCGATCCTTCTTTCTGTGGAGGCATGGCTTGAAATCCTACTTTCTCGTACAATTGCATTGCTTCGGTCAAGACACTCGCCGTATCTAGTTCCAAGCGTTTAAAACCTAAATCAACCGCTTTCTGGATTAAAAAATTAATCATCCAAGTTCCCAGACCTTGACGCCTTGTTTCTGGTAACAAATACATTTTTCGGATTTCGGCAAGTTCTGCATGCATACGGTACAGCGCAAAAGTTCCTACCATGACGTCCTCGGCATTAAAAATTAAACCAAAATAGCCATTTTTATAATGTCCCTCAATGTCGTCTAGATCATAATCCAAGCTAGGATCATCAGGCATGAGTCCATAATCCGCTAAGACGGAGAAAATGATGGCTTTAATCCGAGGAATATCCTGTTGCGTTGCGGGTTGGGAATAAAAGGAAGAATTCGGAATAAAAACTTTCGTCATGACTTTAATCGCATTTATAAATTTTGTAAACCAACTCGGCGGCTATTTTGGCAAAAGCAGCTATTTTTATTGGAAAAAGTAAAAAACACCAAATATTAAGGAATAAAATATGTTTGAATTATCCTAAAAATTTTGCAAAAAAAGCTCAAATATACTAGGTCATTTTACAGCTATTGTTAATTTTGTATTATGCTACCTTTAATTGTGATGGATAAGATAGACACCAAGCAGTTCAATTGGATGTCAAAGAAATGGTTTTCTACGGCTGACCGCGTTGGGATCACCCCTAGTCAAGCCCGAGAATTCTTTGATCTTATCTGTAAACAATATAGCCAGAAGCACCGTGCCTACCACAATATGTCTCATCTCTACTCTTTATTGAACGTAGCGGAAAAGTACAACGATCACATTGAAGCACAAAATTTAGTTGACTTGGGGATTTGGTTTCATGACATCATCTATTCTATTCGCCGTAAAGATAACGAAGAAAAAAGTGCCGATTTAGCGGGAGAGCTACTCAAGCCTTACCTCAATACTTACGACCTTCAGAAGATAAAGTTAATGATTAAAGCTACCGCGAATCACCAAGATATGGATGATTCGCTTGATAGTCAGTACTTATTGGATTTTGACTTATCCATTTTTGCCGCGAATCGAGAAGTTTATAAAAAGTATAGAAAGGCAATCCGCAAAGAATTTAAACGCTACCCTGGTTTTCTTTTTAAAATGGGAAGAAGAAAAGTATTACTCCGATACCTCGCAAAAGATAGAATCTATCAGACCGACGAGTTTTATGCTGCCTACGAAGCCAAAGCGCGGGAGAATATTCAGTGGGAAATCGAAAATTTGTAAGCCAAGCCTTTCACCGCTCTGACAAAAAAACTAAGGAGCAACACCCTCCTATTCGTCGCTATTCGTAATTGCCACTCCTTAGTTCGCCCTTTTTTTTTTAATTCAACGATTATTGCGTTTTAGCTTCAAAGCTACCATCTTTATGGATGATGAAACGCTTAAACTCCTGGTAATCAATTTCCTTTGCGTGATCGTGACCTTCGTGTCCGTGTTCCGCATGATCATGACCTTCATGACCTTCATGATCGTGACCTTCGTGGCTATCCCCTTCTTCCTGAAAAGCTTTCATGAGTACAATTTCATTATTATCTTCGATGTAACCGTAGATTAGCGGACCACCGCCAGCGTACCAACCATTAACGGCACTATTGGTATTGGATAGCATCTGTAATGCTCGATATTCTTCTTTTGTTGCTACTTTTGCACAGCCAAAAAGCTTTTCGATGAAAATTGGTTCTTTTACGAGTGCTGTCTTTAGATATAATTTGTAGTAAGGCTGTCCCGTTTCTTCCGCAGGTTCGGCTTGTTCTACACAAGTCAATTCGAAGTCAATTGGTTCGTCAAATTCGAGCACTTTATCCGCTGGCATACCTTCGATTCGTTTATTATCCTTGGTAGTAGCGTCATCTGTCTTTGGCGTATTATTGCAAGCAAAGAGCAATACACTTGCAAAAATCATAAAAAATAGTTTTTTCATTTTTCTAGTACTTTAGTTTAATAAAAATTAAATTATTCCTGTTTTCTTAAAAATATAAGTCTATCAGCATCCTAGCAACGCCTGCCAAACGAGTCCAACTAAGCCGTCTAGCCTTTTTATACAAAAGGACAAAGCGTTCGAGACCGTAAGTCGTCGCGATAATGATTTAATTAAAGGGAAATGGTAAAACGCTTCACCGCAGCATCTTAAAAAAGGTGATCGCTAATTACCGATACTGACCAACAAGCGGAAAGAGGATAAAATTTGATGCCAATCTGGCACCCCATGCTTTGTTCTAAAGCAATGCTAAATTAATAATTCTTGGGGTAAAAACGAATCTAAATTAAGATAAAGCTAGAAGTTGTTTTAAAAGGCTAATGCTGCTCGAATAAGCTTTTCGTTTTCTTTGATGTTCAATCCTTAGAAATTAATTAAATAAAGTATAATAAATTACTAATCCACTTTCTCAATTTTACTTAGCTTTGTAGCCGAACCGTGGCTTGTTCAAAGTGAGACTTTGGAATGCCCTCCAATTCCTTCGAAATAATTACGTTTCGGACTTTCGTGTTAAAAATGACTACACATGAAACGATTGCTTTTTTTATTACTCTGGTGTTGTACCACAATTGCGCTTTCTGGTCAAAATGGTGCACCAATCATTGCGGGTGCCAAAGGTGCTGCTATGGGAAATGCTTCCGTTAGTTTTACAGATATTAATAGCATTTTCAGCAACCAGGCTGGTTTGGCTTATCTCCAAGAAACAGCCGTGATTTTAGTAGGTCAACGTCGCTTTCAAAATGCTGACATTAATAGCTATGCTATCGGTGCGGCTTACCCGACGAATTCGGGAACCTTTGGCCTTAATCTACAATATTACGGCTTTGACGTTTTTAACGAGCAAAAAGTTGGATTATCTTATGCACGGAAACTCTTCGACCGGCTTGCGATTGGGGCACAAGTTGATTATTTGACCACTCGGATTCCAGAATATGGCTCTGCTACCAATTTGACTTTCGAATTTGGCGTACACAGCCAGATTATGGAAGATTTCTTCTTGGCAGCGCAAGTTTACAGTCCCATTCAAGTCGATATCAACGAAACGGATCAACTTCCAACGATCTTCAAATTAGGAATAGCCTATAATTTTTCGGAGAAACTCGAAATGCATTTGGAAGGAGAAAAAGATTTAGATTTCCCAACGATGTTTAAAGTTGGTTTTCAATATCAAGTCGTTTCCGCTTTTTACCTGCGGGCAGGCATTAGTACTAATCCGAGTTTGTGGAGTTTTGGCTTAGCTTACGAAATGAAAAATGGTTTGTCCTTTGATATTGCCTCTAGTTATCATCAAATTCTCGGCGTGAGTCCAGCCATTAGCGTTCGATATCAGTTTAAAAAATAGCTTTCACCTATGCTTATCTTGCTCGTAGCGGCAACGCCTTTTGAAGTGGCGCCGACCACCCAATATCTTCAAAAAAACTTCACGGATCAAAAAAATGGTCTTTACGTGAAAGATAAACTCAAGGTGCAGCTGCTCGTTACGGGCGTTGGCTTGGTGAATACTAGTTTTTATTTAGCGAAGATTTTGGCGAAGACGCGACCTAACTTTGTCATTAACGCTGGGATTGCGGGTGCTTTTACCAAAGATTTTAAATTGGGCGACGTCGTACAAATTGTCAAGGAGCGATTTGGTGATCTGGGAGTAGAAGAGGCTGACGGCAGTTTTGTGGACATACATCAGCTCAAACTCGTAAAATCCAACGAAGCGCCCTACGAGGCGGGTTGGCTAAATAATATGGCCGGCAATGATTTTGATTTTTTACCAAAAGTAGTCGGGATTTCTGTCAATAAAGTTCACGGTGCAGCACCGAGTATTGAACGGATTTCCCAGAAATACGCGCCAGACTTAGAGACGATGGAAAGTGCCGCTGTCTTTCACGCGTGCTTACTAGAAGCACTACCCTTTTTGTCGATTCGCTCCATTTCTAATTACGTAGAACCGCGCAATAAAGACAACTGGGACATTCCCCTAGCCATTGAGGAATTGAATAAAGTATTAATCGAGATGTTGAGTTCTTTTGTGGGAGCTACTCAAGCTTAGAAAATTTAAGATGCAAGATTCATCCATTAGTTTAAATAAATACATCAGCCAAACTGGGATTTGCTCTCGCCGCGAAGCAGATCGTTGGATCGAAGCTGGTAGAGTAAAAATCAATGGCGTCGTAGCGCAAAAAGGAAATCGAGTAAACGAAGAAGATACCGTTACGCTGGATGGAAAAGCACTAAAAGAACAGCCCTCACTAGTTTACATTGCCCTTAACAAACCACCCGGAATTACCTGTACCACCGACCTCAAAGACAAAGATAACATCATTGATTTTGTCAATCATCCGCAGCGCATTTTCCCTATAGGGAGATTGGACAAACCTTCTTCGGGCCTCATTTTTTTGACGAATGATGGTGACATTGTTAATCAAATTTTGAGAGTAGAGAACAACCATCAAAAGGAATATATCGTCCGGGTAGATCGTCCAATTACAGCGCAATTTATTAGAAAGATGAGTAATGGCATTCCCATCCTAGAAACAGTCACTAAAAAATGTCGCGTAGAAAAAATCTCGAAATTTATCTTTAGCATTACGCTTACCCAAGGGCTGAATCGACAAATTCGAAGAATGTGTGCCTTCTTAGATTACAAGGTAGTTACCCTCAAACGCGTACGCATTATGCACGTACACTTGGATGACCTTAGAGAAGGGAAATGGAGAAATTTGACCAAAGCAGAATTGGCTAAATTAAAAGCAAAAACACATTAACTACTAAGACAAATTAATTCGTCACGGGAACTGACAAATCGATCTGGATATCCGTTCCTACCGACTTGGACATTCCTTTGATCGTACCTACTTCGTAGTCCAAGCGATTTACCGTAAAACTTCCTTGAAATTTATTTTGCTTAAAATCAAAAGGAATGCTTATTTCTTTCGTAATGCCATGCATGGTTAAGTCGCCTTGCACCAGATAAGCATTATCCTTTTTGCGAACCGCCGTTGATTTAAATTTAATTGTTGGGAAGGCATCCGCATCAAACCAACTTCCTCCTTTCGCGTGTCGCGTTTTAAGCCAGTTGCCCGCTTGAATAGACGCGACTTCGATTTCGACGTTGAAACGAGCATTTGCGAGGTCATTTTCAGCAAAAACGACTTCACCTTGCAGCTTTGTAAAATTACCTTTTGCTTTTTTTGTTTTAAAACTCACGGAGTAATCATCTGCGATTCGCCAACTAGCACTATCCTTAAAGCTAAAGGAAGCTAGTAATAAGAGACTCACCATTAGTATCGGTAACTTTTTCATTTTGTAGGATTAAATTTTAAAACAAATTATTAGCTTACTCCAGCTTATACTTTTCGCGATAAGCGACGACTAGCATTCCAATTCGGCTGTAGCTTTTCATTCCTTCTTGTACGCCCTGTGATTTTAGATAACTATCGTACACTAAATTTCTAAGCTGCGGTAAAATATCAGGGTACTGTTCTTGGTTTTCATAAATAGCCCGTAAATCAGCCTTGATGCCTTTGGGTAATTGTTCTTGGTAAAAATCAATAAAGTAATCGCGATTCAGCTGACGAATACTACTCGCTAAATACCGCCAATACGCTAAGCGTGTGCTGTAACGAAAGTATGGATTCGAAGAATTTCTACCACTGAGATAGGCTAAAAAGTTACAAACCCCTTCGTCGGTAAAACCGTAGCCGTGACTAAACTCATGAGCCAAGACAAAAGGCTTTTGCAAAGGATGCAAGCCAGCATCGAGGTGACTTTCGCCGGTAAAAGGCAGGTAAACGCCCGCCGTACTAATCCGTAGGAGCACCCCTTTCGGCTTTAAAAATCTTCCTCGTACCCTACCGCTAGTCGGAAAGCCGTGCAAGTGTAACAAATCCACTACTTCTGCCCGGATTTCAGTCTCTAGGTTGATTAGTGGCTTAGTATCGTTGATCGCTACCGTATCGGTACTAATGGCTTTTCTTACCTCAATCAATTGCGCCGTTTCCAACTCAAATTCTGCTTGTAACGCTTCAAAACTAAGGGCTTCAGGGCTTAGCCCCATTTGCGTTTCAATGGAAACCCGACCATAATTGTAGCCCCACAAAAAGAGGAAGAAAAAAACAACGGCACTCAGGAAAGCAATCAGCGAAAAAGTCACGGTTCGGATTCGCTCCCACCAACTCAAGTCTCTCTTTCTATGCTTAATTTTGAAAAACAACCAAAGCAAAAGCACCAAGATTAAAGGATAAACCAAGGCAAAAGGAGAAATCCGACTCAGAGTATTATCCATGATAAGTCTTAGATAAGGAAATAAACCGCGACTATAGTAGCGTTCTATTTGCTCAGGAGACAATAAAAAGCGAATGAGGATCGCGAATCCGGCAAGGCCAATCCACAACCAGCGAAAATCTCTAGTTTTTATCCAATTCCAACTCATATTTTGGGGGTAAAGTGTATCATTTGCTTAATTAAACTGTAGAACGAGTTCTTTTGTTGTAAAATCTGGAACTGAAATTGCTCCCTATTCGAATTGTAAAAGAAATAAGTTTTTGGCAATAAAAAAATTGATTTGGAGTTTCTCTGCTTAGTGTGTGAATAAATTTTCACAAGGATGTAAAATTAAAATCAAAAAAGCGTTACGCCAATTGAGATCAAGCACCATCGAGCAAACGTTGCGTAAGGAGATTGAAGCTTTTAAAACAAATCAATTTATATTTTGCAACATCGAACAAGTTCTTAGCTTTGCAGCAAAAGTACTTCGATCTACGAAGAAATAGTTTGCTGATGCGCCAATTTGTTCAAGCACTTAAATCAGAAAATGAAAATAAATATCAAATACAGTTTCCAGTTTTTTTTCGCCCTACTCTTATTGGGTAATACTACTGGATGTGAAACTGCAACGACTCAGACCGAGAAGGTAAAAAAGGAAGTTGATCCTTTTGAAGCAGCTTTGCCGCACGGTACGACGCTGCCAGAGCAACAACTTTCGGAAGCGGATCAAACAAAATTGGCGAATGCGATTGGTAAATCGGTACAAGAAATTTCTTTCAAGTCTTTATTAGCACAATTCGACGAAGCTTACAATAAATTGTTGGTCGTTAGTTTTTGGACCTTAGATTGTGCCGAGTGTAAAAATGTCAATCGTAATCTACAAAAAATTCAACACGAATTAGGAAATGATAAAATGCGCTTGAGTTTCATCAACTTAGACGAAAAGCAAGATCAATCCGCTGTAAATACTTATATCCGCGCGAATAATTTGACCTCAGAGGTCTTCATGCTCACGAAGAAACGACCTAAAAACTGGAAAAGCAAAATCATTCGTAGTTGGGAAGGCGAACTTCCTGCCTTATACCTGATTAATAAGAGTGACGGAACCGATTTTTTCTACCAGCAAGAAATGAGTTACGAAGAAATTTTAGCCATTATTCAAACTTTAAGTATCTAGTTAGCCGCTTAAAATACTAGATCTTGAGCTACGAATCCTTTAAAATTGTCCTAATTTGGACAATTTTGAATAAGAATATGGCTATCTTTGCAACATTAGCGATATTTCGCTGTTATCACATCAATCACTATTTTTAAAATTTAAATAATTAATATCATGGCTTTCGAATTCACGGATTCTAACTTTGACGAATCAGTAAAGAAAAATAAGATTTCAGTAGTTGATTTTTGGGCAGAATGGTGCGGACCTTGCAGAATGATTACCCCAATTATTGAAGAATTATCAACTGAAATGGCGGATGATGCTTTAATCGGAAAAGTAAATGTAGATCATAACCCACAAGTTTCTGCTAAATTTGGCATCCGAAGCATTCCTACTATTCTAATCCTCAAAGACGGAGAAATTGTAGACAAGCAAGTTGGTGTAATTACTAAGCAAGCTTTACAAGATAAGATTAAGGCAGCAATGGCTTAAGCTAAACATACCATCAAAAAAATTAAAACCCTTATTTCTCACTTTGAAGTAAGGGTTTTCTTTTGTGAAGAAGTATCGCCGCTTTTGCAACAGAAATGGCAAAAAAACGTTTTTTAGAGCATAACAGGCATAACTACTTTCGAAAAAATAGAAGCCCTCGCTTTTTCTTTAGCGACACTTCTTTCCCGAATCTGATAAAGTACCAAAAAATTTAATATATTTAGCCGCTAATACTAGATCAAATGAACTTAATCGACAATTTCGACGTACGGAACTTAGGAAATCTTGAACTCTTGGCCAATCAAGTAGTTGAAGGCTTTATTATTGGTTTGCACAAAAGTCCTTTTCACGGTTTTTCCGTCGAATTTGCAGAACATCGACTCTACAATCCCGGAGAATCTACTAAGAATATGGATTGGAAAGTATATGCGCGGAGTGACAAAATGTTTATCAAACGTTTTGAAGAGGAAACGAATTTGCGCTGTCAAATCGTGATTGATGCTTCTAGTTCCATGTACTTCCCCGATACGAGCAAGCAGAAAAAAAAATCGCTCAATAAATTACAGTTTTCTTCCCTAGCCGCTGCGGCACTCATGAATCTGCTAAAAAAGCAACGAGATGCTTATGGCTTATCCATTTTTGACGAAGAAGTACGCACACACGCTAAATGTAAATCGAGTACGTCGCACTACCGCTTAATGCTGACTTATTTAGATAAACTCATCAATACGCCCGAGAAAAATAAGCAAACGGCTGCGGCAAAAGCGCTGCACCAAATTGCTGATAGCATTCATAAACGTTCCCTCGTCGTCATTTTCAGCGATATGTTTGAACACAATGCCGATACTGCGCAGTTGTTTTCTGCTCTACAGCACTTGAAGCACAATAAGCACGAAGTGATTCTTTTTCACGTTGTAGATCAGGCGAAAGAGATTGATTTTGAATTTGAAAATCGGCCTTACCTTTTTGTTGATCTCGAAACGGGTGAAAAAGTACGTTTGCAAGCAAATCAAGTAAAAGAGTACTACACCGAGCAAGTAAAAAAATTCAAGGACCAGTTGAAATTAAAGTGTCTGCAATACCGAATTGATTTTGTCGAAGCAGATATTAGTAAAGGATTCAAACAAGTTTTGCAGTCCTATTTGGTAAAAAGAAATAAAATGGGGGCTTAACGCGTGACTCCTCTTTTGCCCCTCACAACTAATACTTAAATAACTCTAGATTCTTACTATGACTAAACTATCTGAAATTTCTACCCGACCACCAGCAACGCTAGATGAAAAAAAAATAAAAAAAGCTACTAAAAAATTAGCCGATCGCATCTCTGACTTGCAACGCATGATGTACGCAGAAGGAAAACATAGCTTATTGATTGTTTTTCAAGGAATGGATTCTAGTGGTAAAGATGGTGCGACGCGTAAGGTTTTCTCCGAATGTACGCCCAATGGTGTCCGCGCAAAATCTTTTAAAAAACCGACCGAACTTGAATTTGCACACGACTTTTTGTGGCGAGTACACCAACACGCTCCCGAAAAAGGCATGATTCAGATTTTTAATCGTTCTCACTATGAGGACGTGCTCATACAGCGTGTACATAATTGGATCACGGAAGAACAAGTTACTCGACGTATCAATGCCATTAATGCTTTTGAAGAATTATTACAATTCGATAATAATACAACCATCCTTAAGTTTTATATGCATCTTTCTAAAGAGCGACAGACGGAAAAGTTGCAAGAAAGAATTGATGATCCCAGCAAAAATTGGAAACACAATCCAAATGATTGGAAAGAGGCGGAACATTGGGACGAATATATGCGTTGTTATGAAGACCTGTTTGACCGTTGCACTATTCCTTGGATTATTGCTCCGGTGGATGCAAGGTGGTATCGAGATTATTTTATTGCTAAAAAAGTAGTCGAGACTTTGGAAAGCTTCAATATGAAGTTGCCCACATTGAAAGCAGAATAATGAATTGATAATTATGCCGAATAAAGTTAGAATTGATAAATGGCTATGGAGTGTTCGCATCTTTAAATCTAGATCGATCGCTACCGATGCTTGCAAATCTGGAAAAGTAAAAATTGGAGACGTAAATGTGAAACCGTCTTACCTAGTCACTCGGGAAGAACTGGTGCAGGTGAGAAAAGAAGGCTTTAACCTCCTTTTCAAAGTAGTCGATCTCATTGAAAAAAGAGTGTCTGCTACCCTAGCCCAACCTTGTTACGAAAATCTAACGCCGGAAGACGAGCTCAACAAATATAAAGACTGGTTTGTGGGCAAAGGAAATCCGGAAATCCGAGAGCGAGGTACTGGTCGTCCTACGAAAAGAGAACGACGAGAAATTGATCGTTTTAAAGAAAAATAACTAAAGCAAATGACAGCTTAAAAAAACTCCGAACTTGATCTAAATCAAATTCGGAGTTTTTTGTTGTGCTTTAGCCAATCGTCAAAAGTAATTTGACCTTGACCTTGAAATTGCATCCCAATAAAAAAAGCAGCAATAAATATCGTTTCAAATGAGATGGATAAAATATATCCTAAAACGATGCTTACTGCTGCTCCCTAATTAATCCTAGGAATTAATCCTGATTAATTATATTTTACTTGTTACTAATTAAATGAAATTCTGAGGGAATTTCTTAGTAAATAAAGTTTAATGCTGTTCTGTCCGTAGTTTTTAATTCACCATTTTCAGAAGTACTGAAACATGCATTCATTAAAGAACTTGTGTTACCCGTTGGAGTACCTGGGATATGTACAGCACCTACACCAGCAGTACCTTCATTTTGGTTGCTACCACAGCTAATTCTGTTGAACCAGTCAGTGTGACGCATTCCAATACAGTGTCCAATTTCATGGCAAATTACGTGCTCGTTTACGTTTGTAGTGAAGTTATTCGTACCAGAGTTAATTCTAACCCACTTGTAAGGATTTCCACCACTTGGGAAACCTGCGCTTCCACCTCCACCACTGTTGTTTACTTTGTATACAACGATGTCAGCGTTACCAGTGTTTGTTCCGTAAGATAAAGTGAAAGAAAGTCTTAATGGCAAAGCATTGTAGTTTGCTACTGCCCAGCTTAATCCTGTTCTCATTTTGCTAGTTAAAGCAAAGCTACCACCAGTGTAACCCAATACTCTAAGCGTACGTGTACCGTTTACCAAGTTATTCGTTCGGTATTGCTCTCCGTTAGGTCCTTCTGTGATATCAGAAGCTAACATGTCTTCTAATTGACCTACTGGTACCGCTAAATCACCTTCTAAGATGTAACTTTTTTCGGTAGTTCCATCTGGTAATTGTACATCTTTAATCTGAATACCATTCGTATTCATGTCCATTGATTTGAACTGCTCAATGACCTCAGCAGAAACTTGATCTTTCACTACTGGAGCTACCTCGTCCTTAGAACAAGAAGTCATGAACATTGAAACTGCAAATAGTGCAAGTGTTAAAAATTTTAAATTTTTCATAATAGCAAATTAAGTTAATGAATAAAATAAATAAAAAAATTAGTAACCATAATTAAGAGACAAGCCAAATTAAATTAAAGCTTATCAGTTAAAAAAGTATATCTTTTATAACATTTTGATTTCGTATTAAACATAGGCGTATTAGCCAGCAGTATTACCGCTAGTAAAGTAGTTTCTAAATAAAGGGTTGAAGTAAAATCAAGCTCAGCGTCAATCATAACCTTACACCAAGACAAGTCGTATTGCTCGAAAAAAGGAGAAAGTTAATGCTGTCGATTACTAAATACTATCTATAGTAAAAATAAAATAGCCAATAAAGAGTAATCTTCAAACGCGGAAAATAATTAATGTAAAGGGGAAATACAAAGCGTATTATGTACGTAGCCAATTGTTACTTTTAAGTAAGTTTAAAAGGCTACTAAGTACCTGATGCATTTTTCCATAGTATATAATCCTGTTAATCAATGAAATAGGAATCAAACGATTACGCTACTTTTACTTTTTTTATTAGTAAAAAATCACAACGATCATTCTTTCGAATGGTATTAAAAGGCATTTTTGTATTTGTCAGGAGCGGAAAGGTGTACTTAGCTATAATTTATGTGATGACAACTTGTGTTTATAGGTCTAAGTTTAATTGATGATCTAAAGTACGGTTATTTTTTTGAAAGAAACAAAATAAATTTTATTTTTTTTTAATCTTAAGCAAAAGAATATTGATTTTCCTATTTTTGTCTCTATATTGTAGCACATACTCCGCTACTTTTAAATCTCCTTTTCTTACTCAAGCTTCAACGCCAAATTCATCATTCTTATTATCTAAATAACAAGATATGTTCATTTATAATAAAAAAAGCGCTATGCCTTCGATCTTGCTTTTGATATGCGGGCTACTACTTCCAATGGTAGGTTTCACTCAATCGGCAACACCCGGCGTTACTTGGAAAAAATTTACCCGGTCGGAAAAAATAAATCCCACCCAACGGTCTTTATATCTTCAGCAAACTTGCCTCGTAGAATTGAACGATCCCGTAAACTTACAAGATTGTAAAAAAAATAAAATTCAAGTTCAACGAATCCTAGATGATCGACACCTTATTATATATATCGAAAAAAATATCACCGCGAATCAAGTCCTACGCTTTAAAAATATTTGGTTAGCCAATCACGATTGGAAACTTTCTCCTAACTTACTCGCTCGAGAAAAAAGAAAAGAAAGTACCAACAAAACTTTTTTAATCAAGTTACAACAAGCGGACTGTTTGAATACCTCCCTACCAGCCTTTCGGGGAATAAGTTTCCAACCGCTCAGCCCAAGACTGATTTCCGCAAAAGGTCCCGCGCAACTATTAATAGACAACTTACTTCCGCTACCTTGCGTTCGTTCAATTAGTGCCGAAGCCCTAAAAGCAATTCCGGAAAGCCGCGTTTTTGATATGAATCTAAATGCCAATAAGATTAATTTGCTTAAGCGAAGTTATCCTCAAGCCAATGGTCTTGGAGAAGTCATCTCGATTAAAGAAAACTTTTACAACTTAGACGATTTAGACTTATTAAACAAGCACATCAACTCTAGCATTGCTGCTAAAGCCGTCAGCAATCACACTACCGATATGGCAACCATCATTGCGGGTGCGGGCAATAGTTCTTACAACGGAAGAGGAATCGCGCCCAATGCACAAATTACTTCTTCTAGTTTTAATAACATCTTTCCGGACGCCATTACCGATTTCCAATTGCTGAATGTAAACACTCAAAACCATTCTTACGGAACGAGCATCGAAAACTTCTACGGTAACCTCGCCCAAGCATACGATCAAAACGTTTTTGATCAACGCACGCTCCTTCATGTTTTCTCTGCTGGAAATGAAGGATTTCAACCCGCCCCCGAAGGAAGCGGAACTTACACCGACATTAACGGTTACGCTAACCTTACCGGAAACTTCAAAATGGCCAAGAATGTATTAACGGTCGGTTGTGTCGATACGGTCGGAAATTTAATCTACTTTTCTTCGAGAGGTCCTGCACATGATGGTCGAGTCAAACCAGAGATGGTAGCTTACAGCACAGAAGGCACTTCCAACGCAACTGCCTTAGTCTCTGGCGTGGCGAGTTTGCTACAACAAGCATATGCTAATCATACGAATGGCTTGTATCCTCCCGCCGCCTTGGTCAAAGCAATCCTTTTAAATGCTGCTCAAGATGTGGATGTACCGGGCTTGGATTTCAGAACGGGCTACGGAAATTTGGATGCTTACCGCAGTTATAAAAACCTGAACGAAGCATTGTATTTTACCGATAATATTGAACAAGATGAGGAAGTAACTTTTACCCTGACGGTTCCCAGTAACGCACAAGATCTAAAAGTCACCTTAGTTTGGACAGATGCTCCCGCACTCGAAAATGCCAACCGTGCGCTAGTCAATGATTTAGATTTGAAAGTCGTTGCTCCCGATGGAAGCACTACCCTTCCTTGGATTTTGGATGCCGCTCCTGATTCTACGTCTTTAGCCAAAGCTGCTAGTCGCGGAGAAGATCATCTTAATAATGTAGAACAAGTTACTTTAGCGAATTTACCGCCAGGAGCGTATAAAGTCATCGTGTCTGGAACTGATATTTCCAGCAATGCACTTGATTTTGCGATTGCTTACCAATGGGATCAAAAGGATGAATTTCAATGGACTTTTCCGACTCAAAATGATAATATGCCATTTGATGGGGAAACAACTAGCTATTTTCGTTGGGAAAGTACGCTTACTACCAGCACCGGCAGTTTGGAGTATAGCTTAGATAATGGTAATAGCTGGATTATGATTGAAGCAGCCGTTGATTTGCAGCGCGGTTATCACCGTTGGTTGCTACCAGAAGGTTTGAATGGAGTGGCCATGGCTAGAATCTGTGCTGGAACGGACTGTTATCCAACCGAAACCTTCACGTTATCTACACTACCTAATCTTACCGTTGGATTTGAATGCGGTGATTCTCTCCTCTTAAGTTGGGAAAATTACGAGCAAGCAACTAGCTACAATATATACGCCTTAAATGATGCTAGTTTAGATTCCGTGAAAAATGTCACTGAAAACTTCTTCATTTTCCAAAAATCTGATTTTGTGCAGCCCTATTTTGCGGTGCAACCCGTCTTTGCGGGAAATAAACAGGGCATACGCAGTGTAACCATCGACTATAATTTACTAAGTTCGGGCTGCTATATTAATTCATTTTACCTAGAAAATCAGGGACAAGCGGGACTAAATGTACTTTTAGACTTAGGAACAGCTTATGGAATTAGCGAAATCATTATTCAACGCTCAAATGCAACGGGATTTGTAGACCTTGGCACCATTACAGATCCCTCCCCACTATTTTTAGATTTTTTGGACCCAAATCCGGCCCAAGGCTTTAATCAATATCGTGCTAAACTCATTTTAGACAATGGAGGAATCATCTATTCCGAATTAGCCGACGCTTATTTTCTATCCAGCTTAGCCTATTTAGTCTTTCCCAATCCTGCTAGCATCGAAGAGGGCTTTAACGTGTTTTCGAAGGATTTTTCTACCGAAATCATGGACTTTGAACTATTTAGTAGCGATGGTAAACTGTTACTTCAAAAAACCCTAGCGACGGATCGGGAATTTATTAGCACCACGGGTTTAGCTCCGGGAGTCTATCTCTATCGAATTAGCACGAGTAGTCGTATTGAGATCAATAAAATTATTTTGCGCTAAGCAATCGAAAAGCCCATTTTTTAGGATTCCGTTGCAAGGAGTGCCTCAAAGCGCAAATGACTAGCGAGGATTGAGCAAAATGTGAGATATTTAAGCTACCTTTGCGGCTCACTTTGAAGTTATTTAAAAGTTTAAGCCCAAATATGCATTAGGTTTAGTTTTTTTTAGCAAGAAGTTGTTTTAAATGATGATGGATCTTAAATTCTACTTTTAAACAATTTCCAAATGACTTCTATAAAATAATACCTTTGGGATCATTTAAAGAATTAGGTCTTTCAGACGAAATTTTGAAAGTACTGACGGAAATTGGGTTTGAGGAACCTAGCGACATTCAAGCAGAAGCTATTCCTCAATTAATGGATGGAGAACGAGATTTTATTGGCTTAGCGCAAACGGGAACTGGAAAAACAGCCGCGTTTGGTTTGCCACTTTTAGAACGAATCGACGCAAAAAATTCAGCGACACAAGGACTAGTACTCGCTCCAACACGAGAATTAGGTCAACAAATTGCAGAACAACTCTATACCTTTAGTAAATACTTAAAACAGGTAAACGTTTTAGCCGTTTATGGTGGTGCTGCCATTGTGAACCAAATCAAAGCTTTACGCAAGCCACAACACGTTATCATCGCAACGCCGGGAAGATTAATTGATTTGATCAAACGGAAAGCCGTGAATTTGGAAGAACTCAAATTCTTAGTGCTCGACGAAGCGGACGAAATGCTCAACATGGGGTTCAAAGACGAACTCGATCAAATCTTGAGCTATACACCCGACGAAAAATCAACTTGGTTGTTTTCGGCTACTATGCCTAGCGAAATCAAAAGAATCGTCAAAAAGTATATGGACGATCCAATTGAAGTTAGGGTTAACGCGAAGATGAAAGTCAACGCGAACATTGAACATCAATTCGTCACCATCCGACACTCTTCCAAAACGGCAGGTCTTACCCGCTTCTTGGATTTAACGCCCGATATTAGAGCCGTCGTCTTTTGCCGAACCAGAAGAGAAACACAAAGCCTCGCAGAGGAGTTACTCAAAAGAGACTACAAGGCAGATGCACTCCACGGAGACTTGTCGCAAGCACAAAGAGATCGCGTCATGAAACGTTTCAAAACAAACGATCTCCAAGTACTAATTGCTACCGACGTAGCAGCACGAGGTATCGATGTCAATGACTTGAGCCACGTTTTTCACTACGACTTGCCAGACGATCACGCGTATTATACGCACCGAAGTGGTAGAACGGCGAGAGCAGGAAAAAAAGGAATTTCCATCGCCTTAGTTGGCGGTCGAGAAACCATGAGAATTGCACGCTTCGAAAAACAATTAGGGATTTCTTTTAAAAAGGTCTTAGTGCCTAAGCTCAAAGAAATCATGGAAGTAAGATTGAAAGCTTGGTCGCAAACGATTCTAAACCAAGAAGTACCTGACACGATTGATGCGCAACTCGTCGCTGATGCAAACACAGAACTAGCGGCACTTTCCAAAGAAGATCTAATTCTTAAATTACTTGCTAGTGAACTCGAAAAATTAAATCGTGGCGCAGCAAATGATAAGATCGAAACAGAACGAGAGCGTTCTGGTGGAGACCGCAAACGTCCCCGCTGGGATAGAAGAAGTGGTGGCGATCGTAAAAACCGACACCGCGGCAGTAGAGATGGCAGAGATCGCTATCGCGATAGAGATAGAGACCGCGATAGAGATCGGGATAGAGATAGAAATAAAGACCGGGACCGGGACCGTAATGATCGCAGAGATCGTAGTGACCGACGAGAAGTTCGAGATACCAGAGATAATAAATTTAAACGCAAAGAAAAAGATACACGCGGACCAAAAGATAAAGAAAAGATCGAAAAAGTAGAATCTAAAGATCGTGCAGACCGCCCAGAACGCAAAAGAAAGCGAAAAGTAGTTGGAAAAATGGATGGCCGACCGGGTAAAGACAAGGATAAAAAGAAAAAGAAAAAAAGATATTAGATAATCAGGGCTATTTTGTCGATCTTCACAAAATAGCCCTTTTTCTATCTTGTTGACTTGGTTTAAAATGCAAGTGTTTATGCTAAATTTATCCCTGCGCTTCTCCCTCCAAACCCCAAAGCTCCTTTTCTTATATTTAGTTTCCCTTCTTTGGATCGCTCAACTACAAGCTCAAGATACTTTTTCCATTGTAGCAATGGATACCATCACCGGAGAAGTTGGAAGTGCCGGAGCATCTTGCCTTGACCTCACCAGTTTTCAAGATTTAGCGGCAGGCTTTATTGCCGAACTCGTTCCTGGTCTTGGAGCCATTGCGACCCAAGCGTACTACACGCCCACCAACCAAGCCAATGCCTTGAGGCGAATGAATAATGGGGACACTCCCGCAGCCATCATTGCTTGGCTTTTACAAAATGATGTTGACGGAACACCCGATCTCAGACAATACGGCATCGTAGCAATGATCAACGGAACTCCTAAAGTAGCTGCACACACGGGAAATAATACGGATAATTACAAAAATCACATCATTGGCTCTCATTACAGTATTCAAGGAAATATCCTTTTGGATCAACAAATCTTAGATTCAATGGAATATTTATTTTTAAATACGACTGGCGATTTAGCGTGTAAATTAATGGCAGCTTTACAAGGAGCAAAACGGATCGGAGCAGACACGCGCTGTGCACCGAATGGCACTTCTTCCCTCTTTGCTTTTTTGAAAGTGGCACAACCAAGTGATACTTATTTGCAGCCTTCCTTTTCAATTGGTGTCAAAACCGCAGCAATGGATGGCATAGAACCGATTGATACTTTGCAAACACTTTTTGATCATCAGTATAACTGTGCCCTGCTGAAACAATTCGATCCTCTCGCAACTCGCGCTGCTTTCCGAGTATTTCCAAATCCATTCGAGCAATTTTTCAAGCTCCAGCAACTTAAAAAGTTATCCGAAGCATTTGAAGTAGAATTATTTGATGTACACGGAACCTTAGTTGCAAAAAACACCTTAATCAAACAGCAACAAATAGATACCGCTCATCTTCCCGACGGCATCTATTTTCTCAAACTTTTTAATGAAAAAAAATCCTTCGTTCAAAAAGTGATTAAAGCAAAACCAAAGCCTTAATTGTCTATCGCTTATTTCCAACTCCTCTTCAAATTTCTTTTTATGTCTCCTAAAGCTATTTATTTTTTCACGCTCCTATTCTTGGCTTGTTCTTGTCAACCTACTGACTCCGTACATCAAAAAACAGCTCCCGTCAATTTGATTCCTCAAGCTCAACAGATTGATTTTTCGGAAGGTTATTTTCAAATTGATGCAGCTACTATTATCCTCAGTTCCCCCAGCTTCCAAGCCGAAGCCAACTATCTAAAAAAACTACTGGCAACGTCTTCTACTTTTGAAATAAAAACTAATACCGAGCAAGCTACTAAAAACTTTATTCAGCTCAAGGAAGATCCTAACCTACCATCAAAAGAAGCTTATCGCTTAAATATTCAACCCACTCATATTGAAATCAGCGCAGCAACTGCAAACGGAGCAATGCACGCCGTGCAAAGTCTACGGCAACTACTTCCAGCAAGTTTTCACCAGCAAGAAAAACGCGCAACTTGGCAAATTCCTTGTCTCGATATTAATGACCACCCTCGTTTTCAACACCGAGGAATGCTCCTAGACGTTTGCCGTCATTTTTTTGACAAGCAAGTTATTTTTAAATACATTGATTTACTAGCTTATTACAAAATGAATGTGCTCCATTTCCACCTCACCGAAGACCAAGGCTGGCGCATTGAAATTGAAAAATATCCAAAGCTCAATACCATCGCCGCTTGGCGAACAGAAGCGGATGGTTCTCGCTATGGTGGCTTTTATACCAAAGCCGATTTGAAAGAAATGGTTGCCTATGCCAAAGAGCGGCACATTACGATCATCCCAGAAATAGAACTTCCCGGTCACGCGCAAGCAGCCTTAGCAGCCTATCCAGCATTTTCTTGCGCGGGGGAAACAGCAAAAATTGAAGTCGTTAACGATTGGGGCGTTTTCAAAGAAATATACTGCGCCGGAAATGACGATACTTTCCAATTTTTAGAAGATGTCCTCACAGAAGTCATGGAGATCTTTCCTTCCGAATACATTCATATTGGTGGAGACGAAGCGCCTAAGTTTAGATGGGAAAATTGTAAAAAATGCCAACGCAGAATTAAAGCAGAAGGCTTGCACGACACCCACGAATTACAAAATTACTTTATCACTAGAATCGAAAAATTCTTAAATGCCAATGGTCGCAAACTAATTGGCTGGGACGAAATTCTCGAAGGAGGCTTGGCTGAAAATGCAACCGTACAAAGCTGGCGAGGAATGCAAGGCGGCATCAATGCTGCTAATGCAGGTCATCAAGCAATTATGTCTCCAACGAGCCATTGCTATTTAGATTATAGCTTGGATATGATTGACCTAAAAAAAATCTACAACTTCGATCCAATTCCAAGTGACCTAGATACGGCAAAACACAAATTTATCATCGGAGGAGAATGCAATATGTGGACCGAGCACGTACCCGACGAAGCAACCTTAGATGCGCGCATTAATCCTCGGATGCAAGCCCTTGCTGAAGTACTTTGGACGTATCCACAAGAACGCAATTTCCAAGACTTCTACCAACGGATTCAAACCCACTACCCTGCCCTCAAAGCGTTTAAAGTTGCCTATGGACTCGAAGCTGTTCCTGCCAAAATTAATTCAAAAATCGAAAATGGACAACTCACTGTTTTTGCCGAATCAAACCTTGCGGATTTAACGCTTAGCGCGAAATGGGCCAACGAAAAAGAATTTCAAGCAGTTCAAGCATTCCCGCTGCAAACCAGTGGTGAGTATCAAGTACAAGCAAAAAAGGGAACGGAAAGGTATGGAGAAGTTATCAGTCAGCAATTTGAAGCACACCTCGCTTTAGCTAAAACCGTTGAATACCAGACCGACTACAACGATTGGTATCCTGCAAACGGCAAGCAAGCCTTAGTTGATGGGAAGATTGCTTCTCTTAATTTTAGAGACCGAAATTGGCAAGGCTTTTACGGAAATGATGCCATTCAAATTGTAGATTTGGGAAAAATAGAAAAGATCAACTCCGTAGCCATCAATTTTTATCAATACAATAATGCTTGGATTTTTCTTCCTCAAAGATTGTACGTTCAAGTTTCTAAGGATGGAAAAAAATGGCAAGACTATGGAATTGTTTTACCCAACGCAAGGGCTCAACAGCGAGGAAAATTTATTGAACAACTGAAAGTAGAACGCCCTATGCCGGAAATCCAATTTATAAAAGTTGAAATAGAAAATGTAGGAAAAGTTCCCGCTTGGCACGAAGCGGCAGGCTCCGATGCTTGGATCTTCATGGATGAAATTATCGTGAAATAGTTTTAAAAGAACTATTTCATTTTGGTCCTAAATGACTTTATTTAGCACCTCAATTTTTAACTTTCAAAAATAACTTTTAATATAAAAAATAAGATATGGCTGAATTTGAAGTATGCATTGATTCTTTAGAAGGCGCACTCGCTGCAGATAAATTTGGAGCAGACCGTGTTGAACTTTGTTCCGCTTTATACGAAGGTGGTCTCACGCCTAGTCATGGCTTAATCAAGGCCTGCGTCGAGCAATCCCAGCAAGCGATCTTCGTGATGATCCGACCAGAAGCAGGTGGTTTTTGTTATTCCCCGAACATGGTTGAAATTATGAAAAGCGATATCATTGCTGCGGCAAAACTGGGTGCTAAAGGTGTTGTCTTCGGTATTTTACACGCTGATCATCAGATAGATTTTTCGGTAACTAAAATACTCGTGGAGCTAGCGCATCAGCACCAACTCCAAGCTGTCTTTCACCGTGCTTTTGATTTCTGTCCTGATCCCGTAGCGGCGCTTTCGCGTTTGATAGAACTGCGAGTAGATCGGCTGCTGACTTCTGGGCAAGCTCCCAAAGCCATTCAAGGCTGCGAGATGATTCGACAACTTGTAGTACAAAGCCAAGGTCGCATCGAAATCATGGCGGGTAGCGGCGTAATGCCAGAGAATGCTAAGACCTTACTTGACACTGGCGTCGCCGCGATTCATTTTACCGCTGGCAAAATTGAAGAAGAAGTACAACTCGGAATGGGCGTCAAATACGTAGTGGATGAGCAGAAAATTGCTAGTATCATGCAACACAAACGTCATTAAACGAAGGCTAATTTACCCTAACCAATTTATCATTATTTAAACTTACTCGTCCTTATGAAATGCACTCAATATCTCAGTGTGTTGCTCTTATTGCTCCTTTTACCTGTACTAACTTGGAGCCAGCAAAAAATCATGCTACACCAAAATTGGGAGTTTCAACAAAAAGGAGCATCCCTGTTTTATCCCGCTACGGTGCCGGGTACCGTTCACCAAGACTTGAAGCATGCGGGGGTGATTGAAGAACTCTACTTTGAGAACAATGAAAAGCAATATCAGTGGATTGAAGAAAAAGATTGGATTTATCAGACGAACTTCGAACTCGACGCAGCCAGTCTAGCAAAAGATCAACAAGATTTAGTGTTTGAAGGCTTGGATACATATGCTAATATCTACCTCAATGATCAACTAATTGGCGAAGCCAATAATATGTTTCGGACTTGGCGGATTCCCGTTAAGCAACATTTGAAATTAGGTGAAAACAACTTGCGGATTGTCTTTCGTTCTCCCCTTACGGAAAATAAAGCTCGGGTAGAAAATGCGCCATACACTTTACCCGCTGGTTGTGAAACGGTTCCTTTAAAAGTAAGTCCTTACACTCGAAAAGCGGCTTACCATTTTGGCTGGGATTGGGGACCAAGAGTTGTTAGTTGTGGCATTTGGAAAGCGGTGTATTTGGAAACTTGGGACAAAGCTCGAATCAAACACTTTTGGGGAAATACCGTAGCTCTTGACCAAGCAAAAGCAAGCATCAACTTATCGCTTGAGTTAGAAAAAAGTCCTAATTACCAAGGAAAATTAAGTATTCGCATCGACGATAAAAAGTACGAATTGACTACCCTCCAAAATGAAAAACCGCAAAGCTTCTTGGTAGAAGTCCTCCAACCGAAACTTTGGTGGCCACATACGCACGGCGAGCCGAATTTACAAGCATTCAAACTCCAATTATTTGCGGAAAATCAACTCCTCGACGAGCAAACTTTGCGCATGGGAATTCGACAGATCGAACTCATCCACGAAAAAGATAGCGTGGGTACCGCTTTTTATTTTAAAGTGAATGGTCAGGCCATTTTTATGAAAGGAGCCAATTACATTCCTCAAGACTTATTGATTCCAAACGTAAAACCAGCACAATACAAACGACTCATCGAGCAAAGTGTAGCAGCGAATATGAATATGCTGCGCGTTTGGGGCGGAGGCATTTATGAACAAGATTTGTTCTACGAACTTTGTGATGAAAAGGGAATTTTAGTTTGGCAAGATTTCATGTTTGCCGGTAGTATGTATCCTAACGACACTAGTTTTCTAGCCAACGTAAAAGCAGAAATTGCCGATAATATTAAGCGGCTCCGTCATCATCCTTGCATTGCCGTTTGGTGTGGAAATAATGAAATGGACGTAGCTTGGCACAATTGGGGATGGCAAAAGCAATACCAATACTCGCCGAGTGATTCCAGCGAAATTTGGCAGAATTATTTACAACTTTTTCATACCATCATCCCCGAGGCAATAAAAACATTGGATCCAATGCGCGCGTATACTAGTACCTCTCCGCTTAGTAATTGGGGAACCGCCGAGAACTTTAATCATGCCTCGATGCACTATTGGGGCGTGTGGCACGGACGAGAACCGTTTAAAAACTTCAATACCAACGTTGGCCGATTCATGGTTGAATACGGCTTTCAATCTTTTCCCGCAATGGCGAGCTTAAAAAAAGTAATGCACGATTCTAGTTTACATCTTAACTCAATTGCAATGAAAAATCGGCAAAAAAGCTACATCGGCAATGGTTTGATCACCAAACATATAGAACGAAATTTTAGGCCCGCAAACTCCTTCGCAGACTTCGTAGAACTCAGTCAAAAGACCCAAGCCTTAGGCATGAAAATAGCCATTCAAGCCCATCGTAAAACTCGTCCACATTGCATGGGAACCTTGTTCTGGCAACTCAATGATTGTTGGCCCGGACCTTCTTGGAGTGTAATTGATTACGAGGGAAATCCTAAACTAGCTTACCAGACTGTCAAAGAGAATTTCCAACCCGTCATTGCGGTGATGGATACGAGTCAACAAAGTTTTAAGATTCATTTAATTTCTGACGCAATCGTTTCCTTCCAAGGGAAGTTGGTACTCAAGGTTAAAAGCAGTGATAAAACGGTAATAGAAAAATCTTATCCTATTTACCTTCCCCAACACGGACAAAAAGTTTTTAGTTTAAAAAGATTAAACAAAAAATTAGCTACTTTGTCCCGTGACAACCTTGAGTACCAAATTCAAGTTTTCAACCAGAAAAAGGAATTGATTTTTAAAGATCAAATGCAATATTAGCGCTGCTTCACGAAGTAGTGATTTGCGCTTTTCGTTCCTTGTTGTAAACTAATTAAATATAAGCCATCGGCTAAATCAGCAAGTGGCAAAGTAGTTGTTTTTGCATTCAGCCAAGCAGTACGAATTAACTGTCCTTGCAAACTAAAAATCCGATACAAACAAGGACTATCTGCTACCAACTCGATGGACAATTGATCCATTACTGGATTTGGAAAAATGCGAGCGTCAACCCATTCGAGCGAACTCGTAGCTACAATTAAGTCCATTCCATCACAATCCTCGTCAATACCATTATTAAAAATCTCTGTTGCATCGGGATTGATATCAGGATTATTATCATCGCAATCTACATCGGAGAAAAACCCATCATTGTCTGCGTCTACGATTAGCGTTAGTTTCCGAAGGACAACGTTATTTTCTCCATAAATGATCGTATAATCATTGGGTAAGTCTAGGCTAATAAAAGTATCTTGAACCATTCCTTGTGCCGTAATGATTTCATAATCCCCATTCGGTATCGTTCCCATTTCGTTTACCTTCAGGCTTCCGTCTAAAGTAATTTTCCCAGTAGGAATTGACAATAAATCTGTCGTGACTACTCCATTCTCTTCTTGTAAATCAATAGTTAAATTCGCCTCAGATTCGATGATCAGTTCTGAGGTTTCTAAAGACATTGTTCCAATTGGAAACCCCGGCGCAAAGCCACCTCTATTGACCATAAAACTACTTTCCAGTACCCCTTCCGCTTGGATTGTTCCCGTTGGATTAAACTGAAAAAAAGAATTGATCGAAAGCCTACCACTTCCCATTTTCTTCAAAGTCCCAAAAAGTTCAAATTCTTTAAACGCACAATTTTCTGTAGCATCAATGGTAAAATTCACTCCTTCTGGAATTCGAATATCACAAAATATTTCATCATTGACTTGGCTCATTCCACCACCTTGAACAACAAGTAATGCACCTCCTGAAAAGCGAGTGACCGCTGCTGCGGTAACATCGGTAATGAGGGTTTCCCCTAGCACCGTTTTGGTTTCATTGATTGTACCTGCTTCCCAATTATAATCTCCTGAAATGGTAATATCTTTTCCTTGAAATTGTCCGCCAGTTTGGTATACCGAAGGTACCGTCATTCCTTCTTCTAGGATTAAAACACCACCAGCAATTTCAATTTCAGTTTCCGAAAAGCTTGTTCCCAATTTAAAACTTGGTGTTCCAGGATTAACGACAACAATTTTGCCACCCGCAATGACACAGTTCTCAATCGAAGTAGCCCGAGCAAATTCCAAACTTGCCCCCGTAGAAATATTTACGGTAGTATTGATCATTTTAGCAATCATTCCGTTGGCGAGATAATTGATCATTCTTCCACCTTGTACATTGAGCGTTGCATTTTCAAAAAGATAATATGCTTCAAAATCTAACGTTCCACTCCCCACTTTATTTAGCGTACCTTCGACCACGAAAGTCGGAAGTTCTACTATCCCAAAAATATTCAATTTACCTTCCACGGTAAAGACTGCGTCCGTAGGTACCTTAAAGATACCCGCCGTATTCAAATCCAACTTTGCGTCATCCGCGATGGAGCCACCACCAAAAACTTGGAGCGTTGCGTTCCTAATGGTTAAATCGGTTTCCCCAATATCCGTAATCCCGAAACTATTAACCGGAATCTCTAAGGTACAATCGCCACCATCGCTAATCGTAAAGTTTCCACTAACGGTAAGTGTGCCCGTTCCACTTAAAGTGACGGTAGGCAACAAGTTCAAACTAGCGATCGTAGCAGTTTCGTTCAGAGTTACTTGTGCGGCAGCAATAATCACCTCATCGGCTGCTCCCGGCACCGCATTACACGACCAATTTCCGGGCGTATTCCAGTTTTCATCGACGGCTCCGGTCCATTCACAAGTTTCGGCTAAGGCCGCAAAAGTGCATAGGCATACACATAAAAAACTAAGGTAGAATTTTAATTTCATGATTTACATTTTAAAAATTTGGCAATACTGTAGTCGGCAGTGCTACAGTTTATCAGATATTAAGGTAAGGAATAATTTTAGGAAGTTATTCTCAGGGCAACTATTTTTAAATAAAACTTATCTATCGTTGTAAAAAAGCCTGAAGGTTGAGGAAGCGTGCTTTTTGTTGACAGAGTTGTGCGCCGGTAGTGCGCGCCGTTTTAATATTGCTTAAATTGGGAAATGTAAGTTGACCTTTGGAAAGCGACAACATCCATAACAAATCTAAATAATTAAAAAGGATATTTAATTTTTCAAAAGCACCTGTTGGTTCAATTTCGAATCCTAAGCGCTTCGTTGTACTTTCACTAAAGAAGTAAGAACTACCACGTACTTCAACGGTCTGGGGCAACTCCCCCGTTTCGATTCTTTCGATGATGACCAAAAAGCCTTCGATGTAATAAGCTAATATTTTTTGTTGCCAAGCCATTCCCGGTTTGGTATTTCGCATCACGAATAAATAATCGAAAGCGGTTCCATTATGCAAATCGTAACGCTTTTCACTTGCCGAAAAAACGAGTAACATCGGAGATAGATATTGATAAGTTCCCAATAAGCGAAACATGGGTGTCCCCAAAAACTGCAACAGCGGTACCAGCAAAAAAATTAAGACTAAAAACCATAGGCTTTTCCCAATCGCATCGGTCCATAGTCCCATCAATACAAATAATACAATTACCATTAAAATGGCAAAAAGCCATTGTAAAGTTTTAGAAAGTTGGTAGAATGAATTCATAATGATTTTTAGAAATGAAATTAAGACTAAGGAAACACACAATTTGCGCCGCAAGAATAATTTGAGCCGCAGACTTCCATCTTTATCTTAGGTAATTTTCTTTGTGCTGAGATTCAATTAAAAAGATGAAATTAATAATTATTTCACAATTGCGCTAACAAAGTTAAGCTTTCTCGGTTATAGCATAAACAGATGAGCTGATTGCCATCAGGTCATTAACAAAAAATATCATAAAACATAAAAGAACATGAAAGAGCATAAGAAAGTATTATTTGTATTGACCTCACACGATGAATTAGGCGATACGGGAGAGAAAACTGGATTTTGGGTAGAGGAATTTGCGGGCTCTTATTACACCTCTTGAAAGATAAAGGTGTAGACATCACCTTAGCAAGCCCAAAAGGCGGTAAAGCACCAATTGACCCGAAAAGTGACTCAGAGGATGCGGCTACCGAATCCACAAAACGGTTTGATCAAGATGAAGAAGCGCAGCAACGAATCAATACCACTCACAAACTAGCAACAATTGACCCAAAAGAATATGACGCCGTTTTCTATCCGGGTGGACATGGTCCTTTATGGGACTTAGCACAAGATGAAACTTCCATCCGATTAATCGAGACCTTTGATAGACAAGAAAAACCTATCGCTTTCGTTTGTCATGCACCCGCCGCCTTGAAAAAGGTAAGAGCTCAAGATGGGAAACCTTTAGTAAAAGGTAAAGAAGTTACTGGTTTTACCAATTCCGAAGAAGCAGCGGTAGGACTAAAAGGTGTTGTTCCATTTTTAGTAGAAGATATGCTCAAAGTGAATGGTGGAATCTATTCTAAAGGAGAGGATTGGTCAGCATACGTTTTGCAAGATGGTAGATTGATCACTGGACAAAATCCTGCGTCTTCTAAATTGGTGGCGGAGAAGTTGTTTGAGGCGATTAAGTAAATTTTGAATAGAATCTTAAGGAATAGGGCTTGTGCTTAGTGTAGCATAAGCTCTATTTTTTAAACCTTATCAAATAGCGACAAACAGGTAACCTTGATTTGCAAGACACCTCTTTTTTTGAAATGAAGTTGTTGCATTAATCTATTTTAAATTTTGATTCAAAGGAATATCCAAAACCTGATGCTTAACCAGTCCCGAAGAGAAGTACTCCATTCACTAAAATACCACCCAAACTAAATCCTGAAAGGATGAAATAAAATATTTGTAGCAGAGTTTATAACTAGAAAGTTGGTATGAAAACCAAATCAAATACTTCTTCCTTAGGAAGTTGTTTTAAAATAAACCAACCATGCTTTTCTCCTACCTATTCTCTTTACTCAGCTTTTTTCTAATAGAAAAAAATAAGAGCACAACCACCAAGGAGTACGATCCTATATCAAAACTTGAAATTATCGACCTCAACCAAGATGGTTTTCTAGACACCATTACCATTTCCCTAGATATGGGAAGTGGCTTTGGAAGTAAATCTTGTACAATTATTAATGGTAAAACCAAAGCAGTGCTAAGTTTAAGCCTCGTAGGAAGTTTTGCTGAAATTCGACAACGCCTCAACATTCCCGCATCTATGCTTCTTCCCGAAAATGAAGCGTTCAGAACAAAAATGGAAGCCGAAGTTTTACCGCCCTTGCAATCCGAAATGGATCCATCATTAGCTTGGCTTGAGCGTGCCGATAACAGTAAATTAAGGTCTTCCCTGCAATGGCAACCGCTGCCCATCCAAATCCCTAAAACCTACACGCTGCGCCAAAAAAATCAATACCTTTGCTACTTCGGTCATAATCATCAAAAGACAACCGAGCCTTTGAAAGCAATCCTTCGCCAAGGAGAAGATATTATTTTCAAAACAAAGCACGGCGTAATATTACAAAGAAATAATCAATACGCTTGGCTATTCGTCAGCGATGCTAATCTGACTGGCGGTCCCGCGAAATTACGTTGGGCTTCCATTGGAAAAATGGAGATCAAAAATAATCAACTTATTTTGGAACTTTTATGCGCACCAATGCCGTTTAAAAAATTATTCACCATTGATTTACAATCTGGTCAGGTAAAGCAAATCAAAGCATAAGTTTGAAAAAATTTTAAATAAAACCAACACACTCCTTCTATGACAAAAATTAAACTCCAAAGCACCGATAATCTAGATCATTTCACCGCAACCAACGAACACGGACACACCATTGCTTTAAGTGGTGACGGCAGTGCAACCGGCCCGATGCAAGCGGTACTCATGGCTGCTGCTGGTTGTAGTACAATTGATATTGTCATGATTCTTAAAAAGATGCGCGGCGACCTCGTACACATCGAAGTAGAAGTCGATGGTCAACGGCGAGAAGAAGTCCCCAAAACGTATACACACATTCATTTGCATTACAAACTCTACGGCGACTTGAAGACCAATAAAGTTCAACAAGCAGTCGATCTTTCGGTGGAAAAATATTGCTCCGTTGCCTTGATGCTAGAAAAATCAGCAAAAATTACAACCAGCTTTGAAATAAAACCAGCCTCAGATTTAGAATAAAATTAGGAATACATTCAATAATCAATAATTGTTAAATCAAATCCCATTAAATTAATCAAAATGAAATCACCCGCGCAGAATTATATCGAACAAAATAAAGCCGCATGGAACAATCGTACCGACTATCATGTCCAGTCTGATTTCTACGACATGGCTGCTTTCCGCAATGGAAAAAGCTCACTTAAATCAATTGAATTGGCTCTACTCGGCGATGTCAGTGGCAAAAGTATCCTACATTTACAATGCCACTTTGGGCAAGATAGTATGTCGCTCGCCAGAATGGGCGCGAAAGTTACGGGCGCAGATTTGTCTGACAAAGCGATCCAAAAAGCGAGAGAAATTAACGCAGAATTGGGCTTAGACGCCAAATTTGTCTGTTGCGACTTATACGATTTACCCCAGCATTTGGAAGGACAATTCGACTTCGTCTTCACCAGCTACGGAACGATCGGATGGTTACCCGATATGGATAAATGGGCAGCTATTGTTGCTCAATACCTTAAACCTGGTGGACAACTTATTTTTGCAGATTTTCATCCCGTCGTTTGGATGTTTGACGATAACTTTGATTTTATTGAGTATCGTTATTTCAAGTCTGACCCCATTATTGATACCCAAACTGGCACTTACGCCGATCGTAACGCACCGATTGAGATTGTAGATGTGAGTTGGAATCATAGTATGTCAGAAGTCATTACGAGCTTACTCGGTCAGGGCTTACGGCTCGTTGACTTACAGGAATACGATTATTCGCCTTACGATTGTTTTCAAGGCATGCAAAAAATAGGAGAAGATCAGTATACGATTCAAAAAATGGGCAATAAACTACCACTAGTTTACTCGATGGTTGTCCAAAAAGACTAAACCCATGCCAGCAATTTATCATATCCTAAACGGCGATGCACTTCACGTAACGTTTCCACCGACTTTAGCCGAACCGCGTATTATTGCGCGAGAATGTCTCATAGAAGGAAGTCTCGCCGGCGAAACCATGACCGATTTTTGGGAAACCCGAGCGGCATTCATCGAGGCTTACTTTGGAGAAAATCAGGCGAGTTATCACAGCAAAGTTGTCACGGAGTTTCAAAAAATTATCGAACTACCAAAAGAAGCTACCATTAATTTATGGTTTGAAGATGATCTTTTCTGCTTGGTAAATTGCTGGTTTTGTTTGTCTTTATTAAAACCTTCTCATACTGTTTATCTGGTCAAGCCAGATCCAGAACAAGCTTGGTTGGGCTTCGGTCATATGTCGCCACAAGCTTTGGAAAAAGCATATAAAAAGCGCATTGCTTTAACTCCAACCGAAAGGGCACAATTGCTAAGTTGTTGGCAAGCATACCGCACAAACGATTTCCCTCAATTAAAAAAACTTGCAGCCAATCCAAACCGCTGTTTCCCAAAATTAAAAGCAGTTTGCCAAGCTCACCTTGATCGTTTTCCAACGGCAGATAACTTAAGTCGTCCCCTACAAATTTTACAAGATATTATTACCGAGCAAACCGACAAAAGCTTTCGTACGGTATTTCCGATATTTTTAAAACAAGCGGGGATTTACGGTTTTGGGGATTTACAAGTCAAAAAGATGTATCAGCAACTCCGACCAGAAATTGAAGCTTAGATGGAAAGTAAACAAGTAAAAACTAGCCACACTGCC
>CALFBG010000282.1 GCA_937951685.1 uncultured Saprospiraceae bacterium
AATATAAATTCGGAAAAGATTATACTGCTCCCTATAAGCAGTGTGGAAAGTTGACCTTCATTTTTGATTTGGAGGGATAAATAATAAGATTAGGTAAACTTACTAGAGAAAACGATATACATAACCACGAAAGAACAACCCCGCAAATTTGATTTGTGGGGTTTGTTTATTGTAAGGGATAGGCTCAAGTAACTGTGCTATATAAATTTTACTAATAAGTCAAAAGTTTACTTTTTACTAGTCCAGCGCCTCGGCGAAGCGTAGCGAAGCCGAGGCGCTGGACTGTTTTTTTTTTACAGCTCCAAGTGATCCGTTAATCTCTCTTCAAAGATAATAGCTAGCTGCTGGATTACCAAAGCCCAATTGTGGATTGGCATCGTCCATTTAGCCATAATGTTTTTGGAGAGTAAATAAACCAGTTTTAAAACCGCCATATCGGAAGGAAATACTCCCTTGTTTTTGGTATGCTTTCGCAACTGGCGATGATAAGATTCTATCGGATTATTTGTATAGATTGCCTTTCGGATCACCCTTGGAAAATCAAAATAGGTAGCCAGTTGGTCCCAATTCTTTCGCCATGATCGAACAACAATCGGATATTTTGACTCCCATTTCTCAGCAAAGTTATCCAACTCTAATTCTGCTTTTTCTAAAGACGTTGCCTGATAAACTTCCTTCAAATCTCTAACGACTTCTTTGCTATCGTCATGAACAACATAGCGTAGAGAATTTCGTATTTGGTGAACAATGCATAACTGAATTCTGGCTTTGGGAAAAACACTTTGAATCGCTTCGGAGAAGCCACTTAGGTTATCAATACAAGCAATCAAGATATCATTTACGCCTCGGCTCTGAAGATCGCTCAGCACACTTAACCAAAACTTCGCCCCTTCACTTTCTCCCAAATATAAGCCTAATAAATCCTTGTGACCATCCGTGCGAACACCCATCACATTGTATAAGGCTTTATTTTTTACTCTACCATCTTCTCGTACTTTAAAATGGACCGCATCCAAATAGAGAATAGCATACAGAGAATCTAATGGACGACTACGCCATGCTTCCAATTCTGGAATGATCTTATCTGTAATCTGGCTAAGTTTGCCACTCGATATCTTTAAGTCATAAATCTCGCTTAAATGAGCTCGAATATCTTCATAACTCATTCCTCTAGCATACAATTTAATGATCTTTTGCTCCAAATCTTCTCCTAGAAAAACTTCTCGTTTTCCTACTATCTCGGGACTAAAATTGCCTTCCCGATCTCGGGGCGTTTCCAATTCAAATTGACCACTACTTGTCTTCAATTGCTTCTTACTCTTTCCATTTCGACGATTACCCTTTTGACGCTCTTTAACATCTAAATGGTGATCCATCTCACCCTCTAAAGCACTTTCTAAAAATTGTTTAAGTAACGGAGTCATGATTCCATCTTTGCCCAGCAAAGGTTCTCCGTTCTTCAGGCGTGCTATTGCTTTGGCCTGGTATACTGGAACTTTTCAAAATCAAATTTTTCTTCCATGTGTCTAATTTAAGCATTTTTTAATTTTTGACACAGTTACTTCAAGTGACTCTCAAATTTGTGGGGTTTGTTTATTGTAAGCAATACTTGCTTAATTTACAATGTCTTTAGCGAATAACGGAGAAGTCCGGATAGGACTTTGGCGTAATCTCTACTTGTTCGATACGATCTACGCGCGCCAATTCAGGACCTTCTTTACACCAAGCGTATAAAGCTTCAAGCTGTGTTGTCGTTCCTTGCGCTTCGATGTATACTGATCCATCTTTTTTATTTTGTACCGTTCCAAGGATACCTAGATTTTGTGCGTGATCCCGCGTACTTGCGCGGTACCATACCCCTTGGACTTTGCCGTATACCTGAATGCTAATGGTCTTTATCATATTGCTGGAGGATTAGGTTTTTTACTTATGTTTTTTGGATTATCGCCCGTCGAAGGAATATCGCTGGGCGTATTTGAAGGTGTTGCTGTTGTTGCGATGGTTTGTTTTCGATTATCATTGATTAACGAGAAAGTCATAATCAGACTAGAAATTATGATTACATAAAGTAGTATTCCAGGGTCGAATTCCGATACTTTGTAAGCCGATGGAATGGCGAAGAAAAGTAAAATAGTAATTAGTCCTCGCGGGGAAATCCATAATTCTGGTACAATATGCTTTCCCAAGAAAATCCGCAAAGCTATAAACCGAATAGCGTATAATGCTACGAGAATCACAGCACTGATGATAAAAACATTAAGATTGACTAGGGAACTCAACGAAATGGTCATTCCAAAAATGACGAAGAAAAAAGTACGAACGACAAAAGCAGTTTCTAAGGTAAGTAAGTGGAAATCTTTCTCAATTTTTTCAATCGGGTCACCTGCGGTTAATTCGTTTTTAAAGATCTTAAAAAAGATATGATGGTTTGCGAGTCCCATTCCAAAAATTAAAATAATTAAGAGGGGAGAAAGGTGTAATAGTTTTCCAATAGCATAAAGCAGCAAGAGAATAGAAATCAGTAAAAATAGTTTGGAATGTCCTTTCAAATCCTTAAAAAAATAAATCAAAACGTAACTCGCGATAATGCCAACGAGGATGGTTAAGATCAAACTAGTACCAAACTCAAAGGCTGCTTGCGTACCTCCAGATTCCATGAAACTAATTAAAAAATAAAAAATCATAATACCCAACACGTCCGAAAAAGTACTTTCGTACACCATGAATTCTTTTTTCAATGGGCTAAGCTTACTAACACTAGGAATAACAATGGCACTGGAAATAATACAAAGCGGTGTCGCATAGAGCAGGGACAGTAAGAAATTTAGGGGTAGGAAGTAGTTAATAATACTCCCTACTAATAATACGGATCCAACTAAAGCACACAACGCAATGAGTAGTGATTTTGCGATGAATGGAAGCTTCTTTTTCGTTAGTTCTAGATCTAATGCGGCTTCTAATACAATCATAATTAAACCTACAATACCAAATAATTCTAAGGCAGGCATCAAATCTAGGTTTTCAAAAAGGCTGGGATCTAGATAATCTAAGCCTAATTTGAGGAGAATCCCTAGTAGGATAAGTAGTAAAACGGAGGGAATACTTGTGCGCTCGGAGATGATTCCAAAAAAATAAGACAATACGATGATCATTGAAGCCACAATAATCTTGAGATAAGGGCTACTAAAGTCTAGTTCGATGGATAAAAGGATTAAATCGTTCATAATTTTTTATTCGTTTGATCAAGTACTGTTGTTTAAAGCACCGCTTTTCGAGCTGCAAATATCTACAAATCTTAGTACTTAAGTACATTGTAGTATAATTAAGGTTTCCTTTTATAACTTTCTTTTCGGTGAGGATTAGCTTAAAAAAGGAATCATCCCCCTATTAGGCCTAATTTAATAAGGTATTTAGCATTGCTACGGGATGATTTGATGCGTATAATTTTTTGATAAAAAATACGCCAAAGCTGCCTTTTTTGAATTTTGAAAAATAGTTTAAGCCTGATTTTCAGTGCTTTATCTTTGATTTAAAAGATTGGCCTTCAAAAATACTGTTTTTTGAAGGTAAACGTAAATAGTTATAGAACAGACAATTGCTTATTTTCTTGGGGTAAAGCTTATTAAAAACAAGCGCTTTTGTGTATTTTGTTAGCAGAGAACAACTTATCATTCTAAAGAATGCGAATCCACATCTATGAAGTTGTTTTTATTATATTTTAAGGTGCCATAGCATGGAGGAAAATTTGGTTTTAAACTTTCAACCTTCGTCCTTGTTTAAAATGCGATGAATCAATTTGACTGTTGGAAATCGCAAAGCTAAAATAGCTGCTAAAGCCCTTTTTTATTGTAAGGAGTTGTTTTATGATCATCTCAAAACAAGCTCATAGTATCAGTCATAATATAGCCTATCGTCGCTACCAAAAGACGATAATATAAAACTATAATCGCTCTTCTAAGCTAAAGCAAAACCATCTTCATTTTGAGTAATGAATTTTTGAGTTCATTCCAGAATGTAGTGAAAATTTTATTGTAAAGCATTTAACCCCTTTCCTAAATCATTAACTTTATGAATTCAAGACTTACCCTATTCTTTTTGTGTTGCTGTTTTTTGAGTGCGGTCAATCTCTTTGCGCAACAAGATTTTACGCAAGTGGCATTGGACCATTTAAGAGCACAAAAAGCCCAATACGAATTGACGGATGCCGATTTAGCCGATCTAGTTGTAACGGATAATTACGCTAGTAGAGGAAGTGGTATTAACCACATATTTTTCCAACAACGTTATCAAGGCATAAAAATAATCCCCGCTTCGGCCAATGCGAATGTTGCTAAAAACGGAAAATTAATCAATATGAATATCCGTTTGGTAGATCATGTAGCACAAAAAATAACGAATGATGCCGTATCATTGACGGCGGAAGACGCAGTACGTGTACTGACGGCGAAAGTAGAACTACCTTTTCCCCATTTAGAAGTTTTAGAACGCAAGTCGGGCCCCGAAAAATTCGTGCGTTTTCAAAAAGGTGACTTTGCTTTAGAACCCGTTCGTGCTCAATTGGTATACCAATCCACGCCGGAAGAAGAACTTCGGTTATGCTGGGAGGTTAGCTTTTATGAGCAAGTAGGGACACACCACTGGATTATGAGAATAGATGCACAAACTGGTGCGATCTGGCACGCAGAAGATGCGGTAATTCATTGTGATTTTGGTACACCAGCACCCGCCGAAGATAAATTGGTTTGTACTACTGCCAATCATACGCACCATTCTACGGCTACAAGCCCAAAGACAACTACTAAAAATACAACTACGGAAGCGAATGCATTAGTCGCAGGAAGTTATCGCGTTTTTGCGTTGCCGGTTGAAAGTCCAAATCATGGAGATCGTTCTTTAGTAGCAGATCCAGCGTACCTAGCGGCTTC
This sequence comes from uncultured Saprospiraceae bacterium, assembly GCA_937951685.1. GTDB lineage: Bacteria > Bacteroidota > Bacteroidia > Chitinophagales > Saprospiraceae > CALFBG01. Next base: position 4,926 of record CALFBG010000282.1, read on the forward strand.
TCCCTTAGGCTGGCACGATACGGGTGTAACGAGTTACACCATTACCCGAGGAAATAATGTACACGCTTATCAAGATAGTCAAGATAACAATGCTTCTATTGGAGATGAACCAGACGGTGGTGCAACTTTGAACTTTGATTATCCTTATGCGCAAAATACGGTTCCTTCTAGTTATAGAGATGCTGCGGTAACGAACTTGTTTTATTGGACAAACTTAATGCATGACATTTGGTACGTATATGGATTTGATGAAGAATCTGGAAACTTTCAGGCTAACAATCCGAATGGTTTAGGCGTAGAAGGAGACTATATTCGTGCGGAAGCACAAGACGGTAGTGGAACGAATAACGCCAACTTTAGCGCTCAAGGAGATGGTAGTTCGGCAAGAATCCAAATGTATCTTTGGACGAATGGTTCTAATGCTAGTGAGTTATTAAATGTAACTAGCCCACCAAGTATTGCGGGAGGTTACGGTGCCGTAGAAGGCACCTTTGGTGCACCTTTAAGTTCAACAACGCCCATAGAAGGAGAGTTAGTTTTGGCAGAGGCCATTAGTGGTTTACCTATGCAGGCTTGTGATACGCTAGGGAATGCAATGGAGATAAATCAAAATATTGCCATTTTAGATCGTGGTGCTTGTAGCTTTATCGTAAAGGTAAAAAATGCACAAGATGCGGGGGCAATTGCAGCGATTATTTGTAACAACGAAGGAGGAGGTATTTTCCCTCCCGGTGGAAATGATAATGATATCGTGATTCCTTGTGTCATGGTGAGCCAAGAAGATTGTAACCTCATTAAAACAGAATTAGGAACGGGGGTTACGGTTAGTTTGCAAAGTGGTGGAGAAAATCCTTCTGATTTAGATGGTGACTTTGACAATGGAATTGTTTGCCACGAATATGGTCATGGAATTTCTGGTAGAATGACAGGTGGTCCGAACAACTCTGGTTGTTTGAACAACGCAGAACAAATGGGAGAAGGTTGGAGTGATTGGTTTGGGATGATCTTGACGATTGAGCCAGGAGACGTAGGGTCAGATGTGAGAGGAATGGGAACTTTTGCTGCGGCACAATCGACTAATGGTAATGGAATTCGCCCAGCACCTTACAGTACCAGTTTTGGTATCAATAATTATACTTATGGAAATAGTAATGATAATAATATTTCTCAGCCGCACGGGGTAGGTTTTATTTGGGCTACGGCGATTTGGGATTTAACTTGGGCGTTGATTGAACAGGATGGTTATGATGAAGATTTATACACCGGAACGGGCGGAAACAATATTGCTATGACTTTAGTGATGGAAGGTATTAAAATGCAACCTTGTAATCCGGGAATGATTGATGGACGAGATGCTATTTTATTAGCGGATCAAGAAATTTATAACGGTGCGAATCAATGTTTGATTTGGGAAGTTTTTGCGCGTCGTGGTTTTGGTGCCAGTGCTTCACAAGGAAGTGCCTTTAACCGCTTTGATCAAGTAGAAGCTTTTGATTTACCACTACTTTGCCAAACCCCAGTAGTTGCACCGAATGCTAATTTTACGGTAGACTTTATGGAAAACTGTACGGGTGATTTCAATTTTATTGACCAATCGGTTGATGTTCCTCAATCTTGGGATTGGACTTTTGGTGATGGCGCAACTTCTACGGAACAAAACCCAAATCATGTTTACGAAGCTAGTGGAACGTACACGGTGACTTTAGTTGTCTCTAATGTATTTGGAAGTAGCGCGGAAAGTACGATGCAAGTAACGGTAAACTATGCTGATAGTCCAACGGCGCCTGCGGTAACGGTCTGCGAAGAAGAACCGGCAACGATTACGGCTGTAGGAGATGGACAAATTAATTGGTACTTGAATGATGCACTTGTCTTTTCGGGAGATACTTATACGACTCCACCTTTAAATTCGAGTTCTGTTTTACAAATAGAATCAGAAATATTAGGGATGGAAAGTAATGGTGGACCAGCGACGACGGCTATTGGACCGGGCGGTTATCATAATACAGGATTTACGGGGGCTGTAATTTTTGAAGCTTTTGTACCTTTTGTTATTGCTACGGTAGATGTAGATGCCGGAAGTGCGGGAGATCGAGTGATTGAATTATTTGATGAAAATGGGGTGACGATTGATCAGGTTACTGTTTTTGCGGAGCAAGGCCCTTCTACGATAACGTTGAATATGAAAGTTCCTGAAGCTGGTATTTATTCAATCGGAGGAACAAGCATCGATCTTTTTAGAAATACGGAAGGGGCTAATTATCCTTACGAAATTCCAGGCTTTGCTAACATTACGAGTTCTACCGCGACTACCGCTCCACAAGCCTACTATTATTACCTTTACAACTGGACAGTGAGAGAAGCGTCTTGTTTTAGTCCAAAAGTGGACGTTGCCGCTAACGTGATTGAAGGTCCTACGGCGAATTTCACCTTTGCCCAAGTGGATCAAAATTTTGATTTTACGGATAACTCTACCAATGCGACTTCTTGGTCTTGGAACTTTGGTGATGGTACTACTTCTACGAGTGAAAACCCTTCTCATACTTACGAAGAACTGGGTACTTACACGGTACAATTAGAGGTGAGTAATGGAACTTGTACAAACATCATTGAGCAAGTTGTTGACATTACGGTATTGGGAGTTGAGCAAATTGAAGGCTTAGAAGCTTTTGAATTAATGCCCACGATTGGAAACGGAAATATTCATCTTTATTTGAAAACGGAAACTGCACAAACCGTTTCTGTTGACGTATTTAATACGATTGGACAGGCGATTAATTTGCTGCCCGCTCGTAGAACCGCTTTAGTCGAAGAAGATTTTAGTTTAACTAATTTAGCGGCGGGTACTTACATCATTCGCATTACTATTGGTGGAGAATCCGTTTATAAAAAGTATGTTTTATTAAACTAATCGTATCGCTTTTCAAGCGATTATAACGTTAGTTGTTTTTAATAAAAATTGCCTCAACTGTTCGGTAAGAATGGCTGAGGCAATTTTATTTTTTAGCTAAACAATAAAGCTTATCGGAGCAGAATAACGGAACCGACCGTTTTATAACCACCATTCTCTTTAGCCTCTCCTTTCCAATTGGTGCCATCATCAAAAATACCGTAGGCTTTCCAAACGTAGACATCTTGCGGTAAGAGTTTTCCTTGATAGGTTCCATCCCAAGCTTCGGAAGGCTGACCGTCTTTGAGTGCTTCGGATTCCCAAATTAATTGACCATAAGTGGAGAAAACTTGAATCTTATATTCTTTTAATCCCGCCCCTTTAGGTTTGAATAACCGAACATCACCGATTCCTTGTTCCGGTGAAAATCCACTTGGAATGAAAAGTCCTTTAAAAAATGTTGGGGTTAATGTCATTAAGGTATCCGCTTTGCAACCCATTTCGGTACTTGATTCTAAGAGAATTTGTTTAGCACCATTCGCCTCAAAACGATGCACTGGATCTTTTTCTACGGAAGTAATCCCATCGCTGAACTCCCAATAATAGCTGGTTGCATTTTGAGAATTATTCACAAATTCAAAACTTCCGTCTTCCAAATCAATCGCATCAAAATGAGCACTCGGTTGCGGATAAACATTGATGATGCTTTCGAGTCTTAACGTATCGTAGCAAAGGTCGCCGATGCTTACAATTAAAAGCACATCAAAAAATCCAGACTCGCGATAGGTGTGTACTGGGTTTTTCTCCGTAGAGATATGACCATCTCCAAAATCCCAATAGTAACTATTACCAACTTCCGAATAATTATTAAACCTTGCTACCAACGGTGCGCAACCTTCTTGATTATCTACGTCAAACTCTGCCATCGGGCTAGGATGAATAACTAATTCTTGAATACTTGTATCCGTACAATTAAACTGGTTTGTAGCAATTAATCTAACTTCGTAGGTTCCACTGTTCTGGAAAACATGGGTTGGATTATTGAGGGAACTAGTCGTACCATCTCCAAACTCCCAACTAAAACCAATCGCGCCACTAGAAAGATTATTAAAATTAATTTCAGCGGGTAAGCCACACTGATCTAAACGATTGAAATCAAAGTTAGCGTCTGGAATGGTTTGTACCATGATGTTGAAAACATTAGTATCTTTTACACAACCATTCACATCGGTAGCAAATAAAGTTACGACGTACTCACCCGGTTCTAAGAAGGTGTGTGTAGGATTGAAAAGGGTAGAGCTGTTGCCGTCGCCAAAATTCCATTCGTAAAAATTAGCACCTTGCGAATTGTTCTCAAAGTCAATCGTCAAGGGTGCGCAACCGTAAGTTGTAGAAGGTTCGAAGGAAGACGTTGGTAAACCAAGAACCGTTACTTCAGAGGTGAAACTCGCAGGACATTGATTGAAGTTAGACATTCCCGTTAAGGTCACGGTATACGTTCCCGGAGTATCATAAATATGTGTTGGATCATTAAGGGTAGAACTGTTGCCGTCGCCAAAATCCCAAATGTGTCCAAAAGTATTGACTGAATTATTTTCAAACTGAATAGTACTTTCTACACAAACGTAGGTTTCGTGCGCAAAACTTACTTCAGGTCCGGGGTATACCGTGATGGTTAAGGTTGTTGTGTCGTAGCCGCAATCACTTCCGGCATATTGAATGACAGTATATGATCCTGGTTCCTCATAAGTATGCGAAACATTGGTGATGGAAGAAGAGTTGCCATCCCCAAAATCCCAATCTATAGTTGCGCCGGGTGTGGCGTAATTCACAAAGTCTACGTCCAAGGGTGCACAACCATCCGTTACAGATGGTGCAAAGAGTGCTTGGACATTCGCAGGTTCCACTATAATTTCTTGACTCGCAGTATCCGTTCCACATTGGCTATAAGCAATTAAGGTTACGGTATAGACACTCGCAGTGGTATCCGTAGTATAAATTTGTGGGTCAGGGAGTGCTTCGGTAGAAGTATTACCATTTCCAAAATCCCATAAATAAGCGTATGCACCTCCCGTTGAAATGTTTGCAAAATTATAAGTGACCGGAGAGCAATCCGTTTGAGGAGACAATCCAATCTCGGCGTTGGGTAAAGGATGAACCGTAACAACATCTTGAAAGATGCTTGACCCACAGGCATTTTCTACCGTTAAGGTAATGATGTATACAGTATCGCTAATACCTTGACCATAGTATACTACATCTGGATTGCTCGCGGTACTCGTTTGTCCATTACCGAAATCCCAACTATAGCTTAGGTCATAACCAGCACTCTGATTACTCAAACCAAGTGATAAACCAGAACAAGATTCTGTTGTATCCGGCACGAAGTAAGCTACGGGAATATCTGCAATAATAATTTCTTTGGCAATTGTATCTCGGCAACCAAACTCATTCTCTCCAACTAACCTAACGGTATATGTACCCGCAACATCAAAAATATGAAATGCATTAAAATCTTGTGAGCTACCACCGTCGCCAAAGTTCCAGTAGTAATTATAACTTTGGTTTCCTAAGTTTTCAAAACTGACCACGTCGTTTCTACAAGCCAAAGGCGGAAGGTTGAAGTCAATGGTAGACATCGGATGAACGATAATTTCTTTATTGTCTGTACTAGTACAACCAGTATTGGGATCGGTATAAGTATAGCTAATGATGTGTGTCCCCGGACTTGCTACGACGGGGTCAAATTGACCGGTGATCGGATTAGTAATACCGATACCTGACCAAGTTCCTCCCACGGGATAAAAAGCACTTAAGATAAATGGATCGTAAGTCAGACAGGTGGCTTGATCTGGTCCTGCGTAAATGTTAGGTAAGGCTTTTATGGTAATGGTTACTTGATCACTGACTTCACAGTTCCCACTACCAATTGTATAAGTCAAAACGTGTGTGCCAGCTCCAGCAGTATGAAGATTGAATTGATTACCATTAAGTCCACTACTTCCGTTTGCACTCCAAGTTCCCCCCGCAGGTGTTGCAAATTGACTGAGGTTAATTGGTGCATGATCAATACAGTAGGCTGCATCTTCTCCTGCATCTACTTCATCCGGATCGACAACGGTAACAGTAACCGTGGTACTATTATCACAACCATTGTTATCCGTAAAACTATAGTTCAACGTATAATTGCCAGTTCCTCCGGCGTTACTTGGGTTAAATTGATTGGCGGAAACACCCGGTCCACTCCAATTTCCTCCCACGGGAGAAGCGTAGGGTAATGCTACGTAACCCGGTGTATTACAATAAATAGTATCCTGAGTAGTGATCGTTGGTAGCGGAACAACTTCAATTGAAAATTCGGCTTCATTGCTACAACCCGTGTTGGGATCCGTATAAAGATAAGTGAGATTATGAAGGCCTAGTCCAGCCAGTTGGATATTAAATTCATTATTTTGGATTGCGGCTCCACTCCACGTTCCTCCCGAGGGAGAAGCGAAATCTAAGCTTAAATTAGCGGCATCTTCACAGATGGTTTGATCTGGTGCTAAAGTTATTTGTGGTAAGGCTTTGACGGTAATAATTTTTGTATCACTTGTTTCACATTCATCGCTTCCTACTACGTAAGTGATGATATGTACTCCGACGCCTGCTGCGGCGGGATCAAAAGTTCCTCCTACGGTATTAACGCCATTTCCACTCCAAGTTCCTCCTGCGGGTGTTCCATCATTTAGAATACTTACGGCATCGTTAAGACAAAATGCTAAATCTGCTCCTGCGTTGGCGGGTTCGTTGAGTAATACTTCCATGATTAAAGTATCGGTATTTGTACAACCAGAACTAGCATCGGTATAAGTATAAAATAAACTATAGCTTCCAGGACCGGATGTATTTTGAGCATTAAAAATACCATTTGCGGTAACGCCAATACCTGACCAACTACCGCCCAGCGGTGTGTATCCCGTTAATTCAAAATCAAATGGATTTTCGCAAATGCTTTGATCGGGGCCCGCGTTGACCGTTGGCAATTGATTGACGACAATTGTTTTAGCATCGCTATCGGTACAACCATTGGCGTCCGTATAAGTATAACTCAAGGTAAAGATGCCTGCGCCCGAGCTAGTAGGATCAAAAACATTTTGTCCGATAATTACACCACCGTTATCAACGGTCCATATTCCATTGCTAGGACTGCCACCTGTAATTAAAAAAGGTAGTGCATCAATACAAGAGGTTTGATCTTCTCCCGCGTCCACATTTGGTGCTGGAATAACGGTAATTAAGAGACTATCTTGTAAATCGCAACCACCATTTTGATAACTATAGTAAATGACGTTATCACCGACTGTTTGGCTGCTAGGATTAAAAATGCCATCGTTGCCTACGCTCAATCCTGTCCAGTTTCCTCCGCTAGGATTAGCGCTTAATTGAATAGGTGCGCCGTATTCACAAATGATGGTATCATTGCTAATCGTTAAGCTGCCTTCGGGTTGAACAAAGAAAGTATCGACGGTAGAATTAATTCCACAAGCATTGGCTACGGTAAGTGTTACCGGATAATTACCCGGATTGCTGTAGCTGATATTAGTTGGATATTGCTCGGTAGAACTCGAAGGTATGGCGCCGGGAAAACTCCAAAGATAAGTTGTAATTGGACTTCCGTTCGCATTATAATTAACATTGTTTTGATCAAAATTAAGGATTGCTTCTTCACAAAAATCAGGAATAGGATTCAAGTCAATAATCGGAACATCTGAAATATTAAGAATCGTATCCCAAGTGGTAACACCACAATAATTGCTGACGATTAAAGCGATATTATAACTTCCCGGTTCGGTAAAAGCAATGACAGGATTGTCAGAAAAAACGGTAAAGGTATCTAAGAATTCCCAACCATTTGGAGGATTGATTGCCCAAACGTGACTAATGCTATCTCCGTAAGAGAGATTGGTTAAACTCGCAGTGGTGGGAATACACTGATCATCTAAACTAGGCGTAGCAGCAGAATATAAGGTTGCAAAACCATTTGCGACGGGCGCTTCTAAAATACTAAAGGTTTGACTGAAAGAACCCGGACCACAAGCAGGACTACTGATTGTCATCGTAATGGTATAGTCGCCGGGAATTAAAAATTCTATTTCTATTTCGTCGGAATCAAAAAGATTACCACTCACAATATTCCAATGTGTACCTGGGACACCGGGCGTAATGGTCCAACTTGGGCTCAAAGTGCTTTCGCAAACAGAAGGTGACCCACTGAGGATTTCGCTAATTCCGGTGGAAACATTTTCCAGGGTTAGGGTTTCATTTTGGCAACCGTAGCTAGTGCCTTCTACGGCAAAGAGCGGTTCTGGTGGCGTACTCACTTCAATGGGTTCGATAGTTGCTTGAGAAGAACCACAAGGATTAGTAGCTTCTACTTGTACGTCGAAAGCATTTTGGTAATTCCCCGTTGTCGTTTCTTCGTCGCAAGAAGATTCTAAAAAAGTATAATTAAAACTAGCGGGGACATTTTCCTGAGTGTAGCTAATGACTAATTGTCCACTGATATAAACATTATAAATAGTTCCAGTAGGATTATTTTCTGTATTGGTGATGGGGAAATTTACGGTTGCTGGTGCGCAAAGTCCTACGGTATTTCCCGGATTGGCTAAACCGACGGAAGGATTACTACCATTATATAACGTATAACTTCTGATGGCGACACAGCCGTTGGTTCCCGTGACGGTAAGTTTTAAACTATAGTATCCATAGCTGGTATAATTGTGTGAAATGAAGCTAGTATTAGAAAAACTATTATTATCAAGATTTTCTACGGCTCCATCTCCCCAGTCGACTTGATAACTTAAGTTTTGATTGTAGGTTGTAGAAGCATTAAAAATGGAAAGTGTAATCTCAGGCGTACCGCTACAAACCCGAATTAAGTTGCCATCTAAAATACCAGTACCTGGAATCACTCCGATGTTGGCATCTGGTGTTCCTTGTACATTAATGACTTGCGTGCTGCACGCTACATTATTAATATATAGGGTTGCATTATAACTTTGGTTGGTATGCAGATTGGGATAGATGTAAGAAACCGCTGTACCATAAGCATCAATGATATTATC
>CALFBG010000283.1 GCA_937951685.1 uncultured Saprospiraceae bacterium
CACTCGCAAGTTTACAACAAAAAATCACCTGCGAGTAAAAAACAACTATTATGAATACTTTAAAAAACACGGTACAGTTAATGGGAAATTTAGGTCGCAACCCTGAAGTAAAGCAATTAGAAAACGGAACGGTGCTCACCACGCTCCGCCTCGCCACCAACGAGGTCTACAAAAATAGCAAAGGAGAAAAAGTAATTGAAACCCAATGGCACCGCTTAGTCGCTTGGGGCAAAACCGCGAAGTACATGGGCGAATTATTACAAAAAGGAAATGAAGTCGCCATCCAAGGAAAATTGGCGTATCGAAGTTACGAGGATAAAGAGGGCGTGAAACAGTATATTACGGAAGTGGTGGTACAGGAATTTGTGAAATTGACGAAAGGAACACAGAAGGAAAAAGTAGTGGAAGTAGCTACGGCGGAAGCGTAGGATGTTTTTATAAAACTAGCCAAGGGGAGTGCTAGAAAGTGCTCCCCTTTTTTATCATTTTTTCTAATGATAATCAATGCTAAATTAGGGAATTAGTCTACTCGATCCGTAGCTAGATTTATTTATTCACAAAGCTGCTTTTACTTTTATTGACGACCATCAGCTCGTTCCGGAAACACGACCCGCCGCCCTCAATTCAATAATCGCCAATACAAGCACAATAATGATTTCTACAATAATATAAATCCAACCTAAATACAGGATCGCTTCATAATGATAAAAAGCTAATCCCAGCGACAAACCACAATACAGTAAATTAACAATGGCAATTCCCCGCAAGTATTGCCCTAAATGCTGCTCAATCTTAAAATAACAGTAAAAATCATAAACCGCAAAAAAGCAAGGTAGCGCCGCAAGCACGTAAAGCGTTTTCTTGGGAATGCCAAAGTAGGCTTCTAGTTGAACTAAAACTAGGCCCAACAAAATCGCTGAAACTATTGCTCCAATTCCATCCAATAGAAAGAGCTGTTTTAAATATCTTTTTTCCATTTACTTTTGATTTATGGTTACGCTTGCTACTTTGGAATCCTCCTAAGGATCGAAAATTATTCTTTGTATAGTGCTAAAGGAATAGCTTCGACAATTGACGAAAAAATAAACGTTTTTTAAAGATTAAACTTATTAGCGGGCAATCCTACCTTTTATGGTAGTCTTAATAGAATGTGACTTTATGTTTGCTTTCAGGTCTTAAGATAAGAAGCTAAATAACTTACTACAAATTAGTTTCTTTATTATGCAAACCTAAACCTAAATTATGCAACAATTTTTGAAATACGCTTTATTTACGATCGCATTTTTAGTTGGTACCACTACCGCAACCACGGTTCAAGCTCAAAGTACAACTGCCAAAACAACGAAAGCTGCTAAGCAAAAGACGAAGACTACTAAAACGAAGAAAGCAACTAAGACTGCTAAAACTAAAAAGAAAGTAGTGGCTACGAAAAAAAGTACCGCTGCTAAGCAAACAACGACGACCCAGAAAAAAGTTGCGGCCAAAGGAGCAAAAACAAAGAAGAGTACTGCGGCGAGTAAAAAAACAACTTCAACTAAAAAGGTCTATAACAAAGCCAATAAGTCTAAGGATAAATCAGTTGGTAAAGACGCTAAAGGAAGAATGATCTACCAAGGTCCGAGAGGTGGTAAATATTACATCAACTCAAAGGGAAATAAAACTTACTTAAAAAGTAAGTAGGTTTACCAAATAAATTAGTGAATTTATTAGGTAAACCTACTTTAATAGTTTACTGTTTTTTAAAATTGAAAATCGACCATCACGCTGATCGTCGATTTTTTTTTGCGGTAAATGCAAGGAGACTAGTTGCGCAGGCGTTATTTTTTTGCGGCTCTACTTCATTTGATCTACAGGGCTCGTGCCAGCACCGTTTCGATAAACGATTTTGCTCGTGTTTCTTTTAAGCTTGCATACGCTTTGCGATCTTGCTTCACCTCGGCTGCAATCGCTACTTTCAACGCTTGGTAAGCCATTCTTGTCGTAGCATCTTTCTTCAAATAATCTCGAAATCGTACGTGTCGTTGCCATTCCATTCCCGCCAAGGGACAAACATAAAGATGATGCTCCAATTCATCTAAAACTGGATGCGCAAGACTTACTGGTTGTCGCTTAAAGACTTCTCGTTGTGGAATGCCTTGGTCGCCGTTGTGAAAATAGCCGAGGGACACCAATCCTTTTTTTATCTCCTCAAAATGCACACTCGGCGGATAAATAAGATCCAAATCAATGATCGCTTTTGCCGCCAACTGAGGAACGGAAGTGCTACCAACGTGCTCCACCTGAACGTCAAGATTTGGCAATGCTTCCCGCAAAATCAAGGCAATTGCCTGAAAATCTGCTACCCATTTTTCGTTGTAAGGCTGAATCAACATCTTAGCGAAAGGGATTGATGAGCAATACTTCTTCGTCATCGGCAGAAGGACCGTAAGTTGCAGGAACGGCGATGTCAAGGAGTCGCAAGTAAACGCCAAGCTGCGCGCGGTGATGAATCAAATGGTTCATACAAAAGATACGGGCAACTTGCAATTTGGGTAGGGTGAAAAGTATTTCTTCACCGTAGGTCATCGACCAGTTTTCCATAAAAACTTCGTCTTTTACTTCCGCTAAACTGGCTTGTGCTTCCGCAAGCAAACGGTCAAAATAGGAGAGGAGTGCTTCCGTAGTTTGGATCGCTGCGGGCTCAAAATCCATGAAATCAAGTCGCTCTTGTTCGATGCAGGCTTTCCACCAAGCAATAATCTCAGCAAGGTGAACGGCTAATCGACCCAATGCTTCTGATTTTTCGGTCGGCTTGAAATCTTGCTTTTCAAAAGGAACTAAGGCTAAATATTTGCGGGTAACCATTGCTTCGAGTCTTAATTCTTGCCCTAGTTGTTGTCCAATGCGCATAGTTTTTTATTTAAAACGAATACTTACGAAATTGCTTCGTACAGCATCGTTCGGAGTTTAATTAATAATTGATCAATAAAGTTGGCGTCGGGTTGATCAGGCAAAGTACTTTTTTGATGTGCCAATGTTACCGCTTGCATCTTTTTCGCGGCGGCGGCGAGTAAGTCTTCGTAAGACCATTCGCCCCGACGAATCGAAAGTAAGTTTTCGCGATCTGGTCTTTTAACGAGTACTTTTCCTTGCTGCAATATTTCTTCCGCCATCGCCAAGAGCCTAAAGGTATGCATCATATTTTTAGCATCATAGTTTTTTCCGTGCGCCGTATTCGCTTGGTAGCGTTGCTCATTGCGTTGCGCTACCCAACGCCAATAAGCTTTGTAATCTTTACAGTATTTGGTAAAGCCGTCTTCGTTAAAATAAAGATGGGTCAAAGGGCTTGCGCCCACGGGAATGCTACTCAACAAAACAGTCGTGGCATTTTCTTTTTGCCAAATACCACGGTAGCCCAAACTTTGCGTTTCATCGTAATATAATCCGTACACATTTTTAAAATGATCAATGTTCACCAAGCCGACTTGTGCTTGTGTTTTTTGTTGTAGGCTCAACCAAGTTGCTAAAGGCAAAGCGCCTTGTTGGTGTAAAACATAACAAAAATCAACTAATTGCTTTTTTACTTTATGGACGGGATTAACAATTTTTTTATTTAACCCTCGTGCCTTTTTGATTTGCGTAAAAGCGTATCCACCAAAAGTATCTTTACACTTTTTGGAAAGGAAATATTCCATTTTCAACAACTTGATGCAATCGTGTTGGATCAAAATTTTATCCGCAGGGGTCGCCAATAATTCTAGCATACTCGGATTACTCTTTTTTAGCAATTCGATAAATCTTCCTAGCTCGTAGTAAACAATATCGTTGGTCGAATTGGCAACTTGCGGGATATAGTTCAATCCGTAGAAGTCTGCCTTAGGCAATAAAAAGACCCCTCTGATGTCAGTGTCAGAGCCTGATACGGCTAAATCATAAGCACGACTGCCCGAGATGCATTCAAATAGAATTAGACCTCGCGTTTTTAGATCTTCAATGGTCATTGTTTTAAACCGATAATTTTGTACAACGCTGCATCCAAAGGCGCCGCGTCGGGCATTTCTTTTTCTGGTAACTGAGCCGCTTTAATCAGGGCAAACTCCGCTTCAATAAAATCAAAAATTGCTTGATCAACTTGATGTACATAATCTTCTGCTGCTTCGGCTTTAATGGCTAACAATTCCCGAATGTTAGCAACGAGTCCAGCGTCTTCAACAATTGGTAGCAACTTGGGAATATCCATCGGAGGAATACTTTCCTTACGGATAATCCACTTGGCAGCCATCAGCGGGCGGAGCACATAAAATAGTTTTTTGAGATTGATGTGCTGCGCTTTTTTGTTGGTAAAGTAACTATTCTTCGCAATGCCTTTATAATGATTTAAACTATGTCTCGGCTGAAAATAATGTTTGGCAAGTGCCATCAAGCTCGCGCGAAATCCTGGTACTTCTTGGTAAATGATCGGCGACTGCGCCCATTCAAAAGGAGTCGCGTTGGATTTACGTAACAATTTAAATGTCTTGCGGATATCCCAACCGTTTATATCGAGTAAGGCACCGTGAAAGTAATCAATACTTTCTTTTGCTGCTTCCACCGAAAGATAGTTTTCAATCGGTCGAGAAAAAATGATGCGTACATCAAAATCACTATCCGGCGACGGACAACCCCAAGCGCGACTACCACTTTCTACCGCCAAGAGAATTTTGATGTTTTCTTGTTCGCTTAGCTGAATGAGTTGTTGTTGAATTTCTTTTTGCACGAGATTGAGTTTAGCATATGATTAATAGTTATGAATAACAAGGTCATTAAGTTTTACGTGCTAACGCTATAGGAACTACGATTCGCCTTAAGTCCTAGTAGGACGAAATCTTAGTAAAACAATAGTCTAAAACCCTGAAAGCGCCGTAGATGCGAGACTAAGTACTAAGACAAAATTAGATTGCCATTAAATTGTGTTAGATTTTG
>CALFBG010000284.1 GCA_937951685.1 uncultured Saprospiraceae bacterium
AAAATGCCACCGAAGATTAAATTCTCCGACGGCATTTTGTCTAAAAAAAACAGTCTTAGCTGGTCTCATCCAAGTCAAGCTTTCTGGCGATCTCTAAACGGAGGTGTCCAAGTTTTCTTTTGCATAATGGCTTTAACTTCCTCGTACGACAAAGGATAAAAATCGTGGTTATCAACACCGATATCAAAACTCAAACGATCTGCTAAGTCAGGCAGGTTACCATGACTGTGACCGTATAAGTGCCAATTCCCGCGACTATCTCCACGCCAAACGCGCATGGCATAGTGAAACAGAATAATTCTTTGTACCCCGTTATCACAATCAGGATCTTTAACTTTAAGTTCGTAGTAATCCTTAATCCATTCGAAACGTTCTTTATTTTGTAGCGCAGTAGCTTCGTGGTTGCCCGTGATGAGGTGAATACGTCCGTTGAGTTGCTTAAGAATAGTTGCCAAATTTTCTTTATAACCTAGGGCAAAGTCGCCAAGGTGGTAAACGGTATCTTTCGGACCAATTTTTTCGTTCCAACGTTCAATCAATACTTTATTCATTTCTTGCACATCTTTGAACGGTCGATTACAAAACCGTATGATGTTGGCATGACCAAAGTGGTGGTCTGAAGTAAAAAACAATTTCATGAGTTCATTTTTTCATGATGAAGAATGATCGCCTGAAAGTTTTAGCACAAGCAGTTTATCCTTTCAAAATAACTGCTAACTTTCATCCTAGCGATCGTAACTAAACCGTAGAAGAGCATGAAATAGTTCCCGACCTAAAAATAAAGTTGAATGCTTGCTTTTACTTTTCTTGATTTGCTTTTGCGAGCACCATTTTTTTGATCAAAACCAATTGTCCTAAATGGTAGTGCGTATGCTCAATGATTCCGTGGATATTGGCGTAGTAGTTACCATACTTTGGATCCGTAAAATCCTCCCAAAGTCGTTCTTCTGGCAACTTCGCTAATAGGTTCGCAAAGGTTTCTGCATCCGCTAAAGTTTTAGCGACCATTTGCGCCCAATCTGCTTGGCAAGTAATCGGAGGATGGTCGAAACTATAAGCATCTTTTGCGACTAAGGCTCCTCCGGCGAGGACCTTCGCTACCGCACTGACGTAATAATTGATATGAAAAGTAAGCGTTGCAATGCTGTTAAAGTCTGCAATTTGAGTAGTTGCTTGTTGCCAAGTTAGCCCTTCTAGGTGTTCTTTGACATTTGAACTTGCCCAATTCCCACCAAAATGTACTGCCTTGAAATGTTTGGTTAATTGTTTAATCGCTTGCATAGAAAGACTATTAAAAATAAAGAAGTCAAGTTATCAGAATGCTTGCATGGCGCTTCCTAAGCTAATTTTTTTCGTTTGGTGCTCCAGTGCTATCCCAAACATCTGAAGAAATTTTCCAATCTTCACCGACCTTCCGCCAAACGATGACGTACTTGCCTTTCCAAGTCGAAACGGCACCATCTTCCGCTTGGGTTTTTCCTTCGTAGTATCCATAATCGTAAGCATACTCCTCCTCAATCCGAATCTCAGCGGGTGTTATTTTGTGTGCCAACGTTTTCATGCCGATTGGTAAAGTCCAACGTTTTTGAATGGCGGCAACACTTTCAACAATTTCATTTCGATCAGGATGAATTTTACCCTCAGTGGTGTAAAAGTTTGCTAATTCTTCTACTTCTCCATTGACGTAGTAAGCAGAAAATGCCTTACTGTTTTGTAGGATTTTTTCAATCTCACTTGCTGGTCCAAGGTAATTTTGAGCCATCAAGTGGAAACCAAAACAGAGCATTAAACCGAGAACAATCACTTTTTTTAGAGCAGACATAGCATTTTCTTTTAAGACATTAAATACTTTGCAATATAAATCCACTGTGTAATAAATTATCGAATACTTTTAATTATTGATCGTGTGCTAGAATTATCGACTTAATCCATTCATTGGGCACTACATCAATCGTCATATTAATTCTTTGGTCTTTACTATCGTTGACGACACGATGAGGATCTGTCAAGCGCAAGTACCAGCACTCTCCTGTCTTCATCGGTACGGGTTCATTATTCAAAAAGAAAGTTACCGACTCGTCTACTTGAATGGGAATCGTCAAGCGAATCATTGATTTCTCAATTTGCAGCCCTAAGGTTGGATCAGTATGTTCTTTAACAACTGCTCCGGGTGCTAAGCGCAAGATTCGTACTAAATTAACGGTACAATTATCCCGAAAAGTCTGTAAGACTTCTTGTAAATAAGGGGAAGATTTCAGGGCTTTTGTATCGAGCCAGTCCGTCCAAGAACCATCCGCGAAATCTTCTGCGGGCGGTGGCACCGGAATGGAAGGATCAACCATAAAAGCCGGAGATCGCAAGGGTAAAGAATCGTAATAAACAAAAGGCCCCAGATTCATGGCGGCGACTTCCGCTTGCATTTTTGCAACGTCAAAATTGAACGGTAATTTAACGCGATCGCTTACCGTATCCGTAGGTGTGATTGAAGGCTGCATCATTTTTATTTTTTAGGGGTTTAACAAAAAACTTCATTCGTGGGTGCTTACCAAATAAGCGTAGCAAATAAAGGGTAGCGCTATTTTGCATAAAAGAGCACTTCACGAGCAGACAAATTACGATTTTTTTTGATTTAAGTACTAAGACAAAACTATTTTACTTGTTAACTTTATCTGGGTACTTACTTACGCTGGAAACAACAATTTCTTCCCCGAGTATTCCATAGCCATTTCTTCTTCGATCGTCAAGTCATATTCTGAAGCCGGAGGAACTTCGTCTGGATCGTGCGCTACATACTTTACGTCCGATAAGTAACTAAACAAGAGTCCCTCTTCCGTTTGGGTAATCTTACCGCCACCTTCCATTTGAAATTCCCCCACGCTAGGCAATTCTAAATAGTTGACTAAATATAGATCTAGAGCTTCTGCTAATTCGTGATCGTAAGGTAAGCGCACTTCGTCTATCCAAATACTTAAGATTGCTTCGTCGCCACCACAATCCCAGGTAACTTTTATTTGCTTGCCCTCCTCTAGTAAATCTTGCAGGCTGTATTTTAAATAAGTATAATCCTTTCGTGACATCCGTTTTATTTTTTTAAATGATTAGAATCTTTTAACCAAGCGAGTTCCTTAGGATCAGGATGAAACTGCCAGCGTTGGGTAAATTTGAATTGGCTTAGATAGTGTTTTACAGTTTGCTCAGGTTTGATCATTGCACGTAGCGTTTGAGCGGCTTTGAGGTCCAAAAATTCACCCGCTAGATACACGCCAAAGTCGCTAAAAGTAAGTAGTAAAGACGCTTTTAGATTAGACTTTAAATAGGGTCGCAGTACAAATTTTTCTAATTCCGCGTTTTCGAATTGTGGCAAAACTAAGTCTGCTGCCCAAGCATCGCCTTGTTCTGACAACCATTCGTAGAGACTGGGTACTTTCCCACTAAGATCTTCTTTGAGGTGTTCGGCGGCAATATCTCTAACGAGAACCGTTTTGCCCGTTGCATTTTCAAGGTAATCCCCAAATTTTTCAATGGCCAATTCTATCCCAAAAAGATGATGCAATAATAAGCGATGCTTTGCGTGAAAGTAGAACAATTTGCTCGAATCCAAAAACTTGTGAATCGCAAAATAATCGACCTCCGTTCCTCCAAACTTTCGCACTGACAACCTACTGTGATCCCAAATATTCATATCTTATTGATGATTCTATTTCGCCGTAAGGAAAAAACACTCCAAAATTCAACAGCTAATTTAAGTTTTAATGATGAAGTAAAAAAATAAGATTTAAGTACCAAGACAATTTAATCCTTCACCAAAATGATATTCTTCCAATCGGTTTTCGGCATTGAAGTTGTTGCTAATAAAATAGACTTTAGGCTACTTCAAAATCATGCAAGCAATGAAAAAATTACTGCTCTTCGCATTTGCAATCTTTTGTATCAATTCCTCCTTCGCTCAGGTGGAAATGAAATGGACACTTAGCAAGCAACTGGCATTCTCAAAAGCGCAAGCGAATAACTCGCTCGTCATGGTTTATTATTATAATTCCGGAAACGCTAAATTGACGGAGATGGTCGCAAAAAATATTTTCTATCCTACTGAAAAAGGATCATGGAGTCCCAACTACTTTGTCAAATATATGAATGAATGGTTGTTTGCCATGAAGAAAGACCTTGATCTTAAATCTAACCGTAAAGAAGCGGAGCTACTTAACATTGATAAATATCCCGCGTTTATTTGGTATTATCCAAATGGAGAAGAAGCACACCGAATCATTGGCGGCGACAAATCAGAGGGAGAGATGCTGGCATTGGTTAAACGATTAAACGATGAATTTCAAGAAGCGACACTACTCACAAAAAATACAGCCAACTATCTTTACTTAGCAGAACGTTTTGAGGAAGACCTGAAAACAATAAGTAATTCCTGTGACCATATTGCTTGTCATTATCCCATTATTCATCGTTTGTTTAAAGCGGTTCCCAAAGGTGTAGCACTTCCTTACCAATTGGAAAAATCGTTGATGAGAAATGCTTTGGATTTGGATGGACCAGAACTCATTTGGCTACTCAACCATCAGGAAGACCTAGATGAGGAGGATAAAGTTTACGCTATTTATGAAGCTATTTTATTTGAAATTATCGAAAAAAATGGCGCTGGGTTAAGTGAAGAAACATTTTTGAAGGAACTGGAAGCCTTTAAACAAGATCAGCGACTCAACAAATTTTCCTCCTACAAAACAGCCGTCATTGCGACCATTGAAGAAGAGTTAGCCCCATAAAATTCCTTTTCACGGTTTAGCTTAACCATCGTGATTCCGAAAATAAAAGAAAATCCCCACCGCAAAAAGCATGATGACGATACCGATCGTGTAGTCTTCCCGTAAGTCTTCTTCGTAAACGGAAAAACCGCCTTGTCGCAAGGCCTTGATTTCCACCAATTCAAGATCGTAGTTTAGGATAAGCGGATCGGGAGGCGTGGTTTGTTTTATTTTACTGGTATACTCCTTTTCCGTAACGGCAATTTCTACTTTTTGTCCAACTAAATCTGCTTTTGACCAAGCGACAAAACTTGATATTTCCTTTACTTGAGAAAAGCTTATTTTTGGGTATTCGGCTAAATTAAGATGAATGCGGGTAGGATTGGATCGACGATTATATTCAAAGAAAGCTTGCTCAACCATCGTTCCTTCCAATTGTATCAAAGGAACTTTATGATGAAAAATACTCCAAGTTAAATAGGCTCCAACTAGGAAAAGACACAAGTTAAAACCGTAAAAAAGTTTCTTATCAAATTTCTTTTTACCGCGTTGATAGTCTACTTTTTCTACCGCAGATAATCGAGGATAGCGACTGGCAATTTCTTTTTTTAAGTCGGCGAAATTAGCCCCCATCTTCAAGTCGTCAAATTCTACGTAACGACCATCCGTTAAGACTAGCACTAAAATCTCCATCATCTCGCGCTGCAAATCCTCTTCATTATCAATGCGTTTTTGCGTAAGAAAATATCCGCGGATCATCTCCTTGGGAATTTTCCTAAGCAAAAATTGATCCCCGCGAATCGTCACTCCCTCTGCTTCAATTTTGACTTCGTATAGCAAAGTCGTATAGATTGCCCAAAGACCTAACGAGATAAAGATACTAGCCATCCCCAACGGGATAATTTCAAAAAAACCTGCAAACAAAGAGACTGGAAAAAGTTTTCCGCCTACCACTACGAAAAGTACTCCCACGATTCCGTAGAATAATCTTCTAACTAAGCTTATCGGTATGCGAATCATAAATTAAGAGGTGGTGCGGGACAAAACAAGTTTAAAGATTACAACTGTCACTCCGCTAAAGTTTGTAAATCATCAAAGATTTAGGAAAATAATTTCACCATTAAGTAGATCAGGCAAGCTAGGCTTCCAGTACCTACGAAATATGGGATTGAAGCGTCTTTGTAGCGCACTTCACTTAAAGCTTGTAAGGAATCTTTACTAAAGCTAATTCCTTTGATCACCACTAAGCCAAGCCAACGAATGCCCAAGAATATTTTTTTAAGTATGCCTCCAAAGAGAAACTCTACTACACCTTCAAAAATCACTTCAAAAATACTTCCCATAGTTATTTTTTTTTTAAAATCACAGTTCCTTTGCAAGGAATGAGGATGTGATCACCTACTCATTTAAGTTCCGTAAGTTTTCGATCTTTTTTTAGTTAATTCGACTAAATTCTTTTTTTTACCTATCAAAGTAAGTCGCACGCCACCTTTCTTCAAATTGGCAAAACATACATTTTTTTTTAAACCTGCTAATTCCCTGCTAATTCCGTTTCCTTCCATTCGCCCTGCGCAATCAAAGGCTTTCCATTGAGTTGAGAATGATGTACTTTCAATTTTTGGGAACGTTCAAATTGTGTGGGAACGGCTAAAGTATAATCTTTTACTGTTTCTTTTAAAATTCTTGTATCCGCATCTGCATCAAAGTGAATCTTGCGTTCTTTTAATAATTTTCCTTTGGCATCAAGCAATTCATAAGTCCGACCATATCCGTAATCAAAAATATCCGTAATAGTTATTTTCAACCGTTGTTGATCTTTTTGATAAGTGCTAACTAATATTTCAGCATCTCCCCCACTTTCATCCGTATTTTTAAGCTTTTCCCAATTACTCAAGTCAAACATTCCAAACTTTGGAAAATTGAACTTCAAGTCGGTAATCATGGCATTTCCTTTTTGCTCATCAACCCGCTTTACCGCACCACCAAAAACCCAACCGGTTTGTTGATCTGGTGTACTTACTTTAAGCCAAGCTTCATCGTAGGCTACGCCGCGCAGCACTATTGTTTCCGTAGTAGTTGATTTTTCTCCTTTGAAAATTAAGGCATCTGCTGGGGTTACGGTGGCTACTGTTTTAGATGTCAGATTGGGCTGTGCACGGACATTGAGCTTGTCAACCCAAGCGTAGCATACCTTATTGTTATCATTATTGTCGTTCTTCTTGCGAGAAGTAATATTTGTTGCTTCGGGTGCGTCAGCCTTAGCGGTCACTTCGGAAGCTTCGGTTTTACGGGTTGTTTTGCTTTGCTTAGCCGCTGATTCTCCTTGGCAAGCGATTCCGCAAAAAAGAATGGTTAAGCATAGCAATAACACGCTCAGTTTCAATTTAATCATGAATGGTTAGATTTATAATTGGGTTTTTCTAATCAAAGCTACAACAATCAACGCTGAAAACTTCGAGCCAATTTACACAAAGAAGTTGTTTAATAATTCTAAAAGCAGTTGAAAAAGGCTTTGCCTTCACGCAAGTAAGCAGCGTTTTTTGTTCAGGCCTGCCGCTGCCAGCAGGCAGGTTGAAGCTCTTTTTGGAGTTCGTAGCAGCGTGACGGAGGATGAAAAGCTGAAAAGTTGGACAAAAAGATCAATTCGCAAACATTTTTGGAGTTTTTAAACAACTTCAAAAGGAAAATCTTGACAAAGGAAAACTGAAATTAGCGTGAAGCTCGCCGATAGAGGAAGGATACATAAAATGGTATCTTTATCATTCCCAAACAGTTTTTTGTTTAAAAAATCAATTACTAATCCTGAAATGCATTTACGAAAACACGGTGCGATATTACTCTTGATACTTTGTCTAGGAAGTTGTCAATCTACACCTCTGCAACACGATGCGCTACTTTCTTTTGAATTAAAACACAAAAACGTTGAGGAGCTTTATTACAAAAAAGGGTTTCGGGAAGCTGACTACATTGGTGTAGTTAAACAGGTTGCCGTACAGCAAGTAGTGGATACCTTGCTTGTTGATTTTGAAATATTAGAAGGTGGTGTGGCAAAAATGCGGGGAAATATAGCAATTGAGCAAGACACGCTTTTTCTTCAAAGTTTTATTGAACGAGGCGTGCGAGCAATCAATTTCCACCATTATCAATATAAAATATTCAATCCCTCAAAACGGGAATATATCATCAAGTTAGTGGAAGCCAATAGCGTTTACGAAATATATCGTCCAGCGATAAAAGAGTAATTGATAGAGGTCCTAATTCTCAAGAAGGCTTTTAACTAATTTTAAAGAAGGCTTTTAACTAATTTTAAAATACTGTGCTAAATTAACCGCAACACCATCCTCGAGGTTGCTTAAGGTTACTTCATTTGCTACGGCGAGTAAGGCTTCCTTTGCATTCGCTACCGCGACACCGTGACCAACGCCTTCAATTAATGCTATATCATTAAAATTATCGCCAAAAGCAATTACTTCTGACAACTCAATCTCAGACTGTGTTTCTAACAAAAAAGATAAGGCTGATAGCTTAGATATTTTTTTACTCGAAATTTCCAGATACGTTGGCTTGGAACGATAGCTATTGAGTTGATCCCCGAAGTACATCGTCAGCCAATTTTCGAGGAGTTGAATTTCTCCGGCTTCGCCCATACACATGATTTTATGTGGACCAAGCTGCTGCGTTTTCCAAGTTTGACAAACCTCCGATAACGAAGCGACTACTGGATCAACTTTAGTATTGTGCTGTTCCCGTTTTGCCCAGTAATCCATCGCGGGAACGTACCATTCCTCTCCGTGATACAAACTAGCATGAATCGTCGCCCCTTGAATAAAGCGCAAAATTAGTTCCGTTAACTCAATCGAAATTTCAATCGACAAAAGTTGTTTGGGTACGCCTTCCTCATAGCTCAACACTAAACCACCATTATAAGCAATTAGTGCCTGTCGTTCGATCCCCAATTCTACTTGCAAATGCTTCATCGCTTTGGGCATGCGAGAGGAGATTAAAATAACGGGCGTTGTTGCTCCAATCTGACCGAGTACGGCAATCGTTTTGGCAGAAAGTTGTCGGTCTTTATTGAGTAAGGTTCCATCAATATCGCTACAAACTAATTTAAATTGCTTATTCATATCTTGGCTTAATCATTTTGCTCGTACAAAGTATTTTTTGAATAACATTTTTACTTTAACCTCATCGAAAGTACAGATAAAATTTTATCCAATCAAGCCAAAATTAGCACAATCCTTTTTTATATCTTATTTTACCATACCAAAATTCAAGCATGGCGACCATAAACTTAAAAACCAAACGCCTTCACCTCCGAAGTTTACAAATATGCCTAAAAAAATGAAAATACTACTTTGCTCAATCGGTTCGAGAGGTGACGTTCAGCCCTTTTTAGTGCTTGGAGATTATTTTTCTAAACACGGACACGAGGTCACCGTAATTTCTGCTGAAATGTATACAACTTTAGCGGCGGATTACCAAGTCAATTACCAGCATTTCCCCGGAGATTATCGTTTACTGATCAATGACAGCGAGTTGAAAAAAGCAATTGGTCGCAATCCTTTGACCATTGGAAAAAAACTCAAAACGAAAGTTTATCCGATCATTGAAAGTTCTTTGCAAACTTTTTATGATTGGTCAAAATGGGCTGATGTTATTCTTTATCATCCCAAGACTTTAATTGATAGTTTTGGAGCCGAAATCCAAGACAAACTCATTAAAGCCTACGTCGTTCCAGCGTTTACACCAACGAAAGCATTTCCAAATCCAATTTTAAGTTTTCTACCCATTCCTAGCTTTTTGGCTCGTTGGAGTTATACAATTACGAATGCCATGCTCGGTAGTGTCAAGACGCCAATCAAAAATTTCAGACAAAAAAACAAGCTTACGCAGACTCGCTTATTTCTACCAACGATGACACTTTATGGCGTCAGTCCTAGTTTTTTAGCCCAACCAGCGGATTATCCTAGCGATCATCATTTTACCGGATGCTGGTTGGCACCAAACAACGCTACCCCACTCGACGAAGCCATTACAAATTTCTTTGCCGACGACCAAGAAGTGTTGATCCTCACTTTTGGGAGTATGCCGTATACATCCAACATTCCGATTAACGAATTTATCGAAACCATACTTGAAGTTACCCAACTCAAGGTTTTCGTAGTGAAAGCTTGGGGCTTAAAACCAGCTTTGATCAAAAAGAATGAACGCGTTTTTGCCGTAGATCAAGCGCCCTTTGACTTATTGTTTCCCTTGGCAGATTATGTGCTGCACCATGGCGGAGCGGGTACAACTGCTACGGCTTTGCGGGCGGGCATTCCACAAATGATTTGTCCTATTTTATATCCTTTTGGAGATCAGTACTTTTGGGGAAAGCAAATTGCAGTACAAGGGATTGGCGTGGCACCAATTCCATTGTCCAAGTTGAGCCTTAAAAAATTAGAACGAAGCATACGACAACTCACCACTGGCAACTATCAGCAAAAAGCTCACTCCTTGGGAGAAAAGATTAACGCAGAAGATGGTTTGGCTAAGGCTTTAGCTTTAGTAGCAGCTCATTATCAAAAACGATCTCATCCAAAATCGTAAAAACGAGTAACTACTTCTTTAGGACAAAAAAAATCCCGAACCTTCAAGTTGGAAGATTCGGGAGCATCATTTTATGATATCATTTTCTTAAAATTATTTTTTCACTAACCTCGAAACTAGCGTTTGACCAGCTTGCGTGCTGCGTAGCAAATAAACACCAGGTTCGTAATGACCAATATTCATTTCTAAATTATTATCTCCATTCGTTACCGACCAATTACGCGTCTGTAACAATCTACCCGTAACGTCAAATAGCGCTAACAAAACAGGTCCTTCTTTTTCACTAAAGTAGTTGATCGTGAAGTTGTTTGCCGTCACTGGATTGGGAATAATTTTTACTGAAGCATCCGCTTTAAAATCTATCGCAATCGTACGAGAGTTGGTAGCCCTTCCATCTAAATCGTATTGTACCAAACGGTAGTAATTGATACCCTGACTTGGGTTTCGATCCAATGAAGTATACGCTTTTGGCGTACTGGAATCCCCGTTTCCAAGTACTCGATCAAACGGATAAAAGTCACGTCCCGTGGTAGAACGTTCTACCGAGAAGTAATCATGATTGATTTCTGTTGCGGTTGTCCAGTCTAATTGCACTTGAGTATCCAATTTCTTTCCCGTAAAGGAAGTCAATTCTACGGGCAAGAAGTTACAATCTGGCGTACATTGAATCAAAACGGGCGTTCCAAAAACACAGTCATTATAATCAACACTAGGAAAAGTAATTGCCGCTGCCCCCGGATAAGTAATCGCAATATTAACGGTGTAATTTACGGTAATGCCACCTTCGAAGCTAAACAACCAAAAGCAGAATCCATTAGCAGGATCGTAGCCTGACAACTCGGTTTCCGTAAAGGTGTAAACGCCCGTAGATCCTCCACCATTAATAACTTGCCCCGGTCCACCACAAGCAATCCCATCGTTTTTGAAAAAGAAAGAAACGTTGCGATTAGGAGAAACACTATTAACGGTAACGGTAACCGTATACGTCGGATCATTAATTGGATTCGCAGGAATGCCTGGAATATTCCCTGAGGTATAGCGCGCTGCGCTGTTCCCATTAAAAGTTCCCGTTACGAATGAACCCGTCGTATGCGTCAAGTTTACATCTGGAACTGCTGCTTTTACCGTTGAGACAAATGGTGTGGCGTAATAATCAACTCCTGAGGTCAAATTACTACAGTCGATTGGTAAATTGAAAGCAGCGTTATTGGTAGCTTCAAATACAACATTAGGAGATGGTCCAGAGACTGTTCCACCTACTGTTACAGCGGCTAACTGAGCATCTAAACTAGCTTGATTGGTAGCCGTCGTCGCAATCGGATTTCCTCCAGTTACCCACCAACCGACGAGTTGATCTGTTCCTAAAGCTGTTCCCGATGCATCTAATGCCAACGTTGCACTGGTGTTGACACATTCTGCGGCGGAAGTTGCATCTCCGGGATTAGGCGCAACTAAAATTGTTACTGCTTGTCGACAATCTGGGTTATAGCTGTTTACTTCTTGAACATAGAACGTGTAAGTTCCGGGGGTATTATTATCTAGTTGTCCTAGTCCGGTACCAATCGTGGGCGTAAAACTTCCAGTATTACTTGCTAAAGGCGCTCCGCCCGTTGCACTCGCATACCAGTTGAAACAAGCATCAATCGTATTAAAACTGGGGGCGCTTTCTCCAATACAAATTTCTTTGTAAGGAGCGTTTGTATTATTAACGGTATTACTCGCAAAAAATCGTTCTACGTTGTCGTCACAAAGGTAATTTCTAGCACAGACGAGCGCATCTACCATTCTTGCTTTTTGACAATCTGTAAAATCATTTCGACAGCTACCGGAGTTATTATAATTCATGATATTATCATCATCGACATCGTAAATTTGTCCGTTCGCATCTGTACAACTAAAGGTAATATTACAACCAGAACGAGTGGCGCATCCGCCGACAGGATTATCTACTGGATTAAAAGGACGTAACGCGTGACTGATCCCTAAGTCGGCTGGCGTATCGTGTACATAATCTCCCGTAGAACAGCCGTTACTACCATTGACTAATTCCGTACTTACGGTTCCGAAAAAACCAGATCCACCACTTCCCTCACTGTAAGAACCGTGCGTGTGATAAAGTCCTAAATAATGCCCTACTTCATGGATAAAGACTACGGCAAAGCCAGTACTGTTACATACGTCCGTTACATTCGTATAGCAACTTCCATCCATCATTACAGCATCTACCCCCGAACTTCCTGTTGGTAAATAAGCATATCCATTACATCCCGGACCATTTAAGTTGGCCGGAATATATACATTCATTACATTTTGCTGATAGTGATTCGCTCGCGCAAATTCGTCATCTCCGTCGTTAGCCGTAGCATCAAAATTATTAAGATCCGTGCTATTCACTATTTCTGGTGAAGTGCCTACTTGATACAATTCAATCGGAATACCTTGGCAAGCATAAAAATCGTTGACGTAGCCAATTTGATTATCGGATTGTGCGACTGTTACGCCTTGGTTGGTACCATTATCATTAGCAAAAATCCAAACTTTCACGGGCACGCGGTATTTACCATTGCTACAGCTGGCATTGGGTGGTGCGTTATTAAAGGGAGCCGTTGAACAGTCCTGATCACAAGAACCATCTGCTCGGTAGCCCGAAGTAAGCGACCAAGTACCATTATTTCTTTCCGTAGGATTATTGATATCGATGTACGGGAATTCTTGAATACGAAAATCTTTGTTTATTTCCATCGTTTTGCAGCCTTGGTGCTGCGCAATACTAGGAGAAATTCCTAAACAGAAAAAGCATAGGAAAAGTAGGTAAACGTACTTTTTATTCATTGTTCTTTGTTTTTGTTTAATCGCGGTAAATAACTATAGTGGCAAATTTTACTTCCGTATGAGTATAAAAGCTGTTTAAGCAAGCAAATCGTTTTGGGTTTTCAACAACTTCTTATTAATTTTTGAGCAATATTCGTTTTGACTTGGTACTTACTCATATATAAAGTCTTCTGGCTACAAAAGTTCAGCACAAAATCGTATTATCCATTGGAATAAAACGTTAAGCATAACGAATACTCTTGGAATGCCATATGTACGACATTACGCTGATCGGTTCTGGATGGATATTTTTAGTCCGAATCCTTAATTTAGAAAGTTATACGAGGGATGAGTAATCTACCAACTTAAATGACCTTATAAAGTATAAAGTATAAAGTGATCTATCGTTACGAATTATTTAATTAGGGGAAAGCAGTCTCCAAGAAGACTAGCGTTTGACAAAAATACTTTAGTTAGCGGATAAAACGAATTTTTTCGATCGAAAATAATAAATCACTAAAAAAACAAAGCCGTTTTCGAAGTAGCAACGTTAGCCGCCGTAGCAAGCGTTCATACGCCCCACAAGACTGATAAAAATCAACTACTTTAATTATTTTTGTCATATGAAATGATGAAACTAAGCTGGATATTTAAAGAAGTTGTTTAAAAACTCTAAAAATGTTTACGAATTGATCTTTTTGTCCAACTTTTCAGCTTTTTTATCCTCCGTAGCGATGCTACGAACTCAAAAAAGAGCTTCAATTTGAACAAAAATCTCTGCTTCTCAACTGCTTTT
>CALFBG010000285.1 GCA_937951685.1 uncultured Saprospiraceae bacterium
GTCTTCAAGACGATATTCCAACTCTAAGGTGTCAATCGGAATCGGGCGCAGCAATTTTGTAGTGGCGCGCGCCGAACGACCATCCGCAGCTTCGATCTCGATGAGAAACTCATTTTCATAATCTTCAGGCACCTCAAAAGAAGCTTCGTAATTGTAAATCCGCTCGTTGATCGGATCAAAAACCGTGTTTTGATCCAAGCTGCGTTTTACGCCCAAGTAGGTAATACTCACTTCGGCATTATTGATGAAACTAAACTCGGGCGCAGAGAAATAACCGACACTCTCCGTCAAAAGCGCACGGTAAGGTTTGCCAACTTCGAGGTAGCATTCCAAAACTAAGGAACTTTCGTAAGTCGGTAATTCTAATTCTACACTCTTCGTTAACTCGCAATTGCTAAACAAGACGGCACAACCGAAGATCGAAAAAAGGACTACTATATATCGTAAGTTAGACATGGCTAAAATTTAAAGTTGTAAGTAATGGAAGGAATGATGGGGAACAACGAAACTTGCTTCGCCTGAAAGCCGATGGGAATTTGACTATTCGGATCGGGACTCGGCAAGGCATCAACAAAAAGGAAATAGGCATTTCGCCGATCATACACATTGTAAACACTAATCGTCAAATCAGACTCGCCCCAACGGTGCTTGAATCGACAAACTGCACCAATGTCCATTCGGTGATAATCAATCAAACGGTAGTTGTTGCGCTCCACAAAATCGGGCACCACAAATTCTAAATCGGCACCCGGAATATCTTGTAAACTAAATCGCCCCGGCGCTAAACTCGTCAAGGTGCCAGAAGTGTATACCCAAGTTGCCGTCAAACTCCAACGCTTGCTCAATTCGTAAATACCAACGACCGTGAAATCATGTCGCGTATCGTAATTCGGATGGAATTTTTGGCCATCCAAAATATCGTCAAATTCTCGCCAAGCCCAAGATAAAGTGTAGGCAATCCAACCTTTGAATTTCCCCGTTTTTTTCTCTACGTAAAACTCACTACCGTAACTCCAACCGCGACCAAAAACAAATTCTTCGTCCAATTTATCATTAACAAATAACTGCGCACCATCTCTAAAATCAACTTGGTTTTGATTCCATTTGTAATAAGTCTCATTCGAAAAAATATAATCGTCGTTGGGTGCATACGTCAAACCGAGGGCAACTTGATTAGAACGTTGTGGCTCTACCGTTTCGTTGGAAGGATACCAAATATCTGTAGGCAAAGAAGCGGCTGAATTCGTCACCAAATGAATGTATTGCGTCATGTTTGTATAACTCGCTTTGAGCGAAAGCGATTCTAGTAAACTGTACTTGATAGAAAGTCGTGGCTCAATGCCCCAGTAAAAAGTCTCATTGTAAAAACTGCTCAACCGAAGACCCGCATTAATTTTTAAAGCCTTGGATGCTTCATAATCTTCCGAGAAATAAAGCGCCAGCGCGTCGCCATTAAAGTTTTGTCCAGCTTCGTAATTGAAACTTCCATCACTCGCTCCGGCGCGCAAACGACCCACTTCAAAGGTATGGCGCGTATAATCAACACCAAATTTAATGCTATGTTTATTGTTGGGCGCGTAGAAAAAATCAGACTTCAGGGTATAATCGGTAATCCCAGAGCTCAGTTCAAAACTAAACAAATCGCCAAATTCATTTTTAATTAAATAATTATAATCGGAAAAGGTAGCCGTCGTGTTGGAAAATAACTTGGGATTGAAAATGTGATTCCAGCGTAGGGTAGCGGTGGCATTTCCCCAGTTGAAATTAAACTTAAAATTGTCTCCCGCAAATTTGAAAAAGTCTCTTCCCAAATAACCACTCGCAAAAATCTTATCCTTGGGCCCTAATTCAAAATTGACTTTTGCATTGAAATCATAAAAATAATAATCTGGAATGGGATCGTACTCTGGATCATCTTCGTTTAAACGGTTTACTTGTCGGGTAATAATATCAACGTAAGTTCTTCGACCCGAAACAATAAACGAACTTTTATCTTTTTGAATCGGACCTTCTAAAGTCAAGCGAGAAGCCACTAAGCCAACGCCGCCCGTCCCTGAGAATTTTTTCTTGTTCCCTTCGTTGAGTTTGACGTCAATGACCGAAGACAGTCGCCCACCATATTGAGCGGGAAATCCACCTTTGTACAACTGCACATCTTTTACGGCATCGGAGTTGAAGGTACTAAAGAAGCCAAAGAGGTGCGAAGGATTGTATACCGTTGCTTCGTCTAATAAAAACAAATTTTGATCGGCACTACCACCACGAACGATGATACCCGAAGTTCCTTCGCCACCCGTTTTTACACCGGGCTTCAATTGCAAGGTCTTGATGATGTCTACTTCTCCGAGCAACGCGGGCAATAATTTTGCCTCCTGCATCGTAATTTTCTCGAATCCCATTTGGGTAGAGTTAACTTGTTCTTTATTGGAAGAGGCACTGACGATAACGGTTTCTAGAGATTGCCCAGGTTTTAATTCAATGTTAATATTGGTATCTCGTTGAATCAAAATCTTTTCTTGCACAGAAGCATAGCCCGTAAAGGAAAACTCAAAATCGATGGCTCCTTTGGGAACCTTTAAACTGTAGAAACCGTAAGCATTAGTATTGGTGCCACTGGCTAGGCTCGGACAAAAAATGGTAGCGCCAATTAAGGTCTCGCCGTTCGACGCATCTTTGATGTATCCGCTAATGGTTGCTTCTTCTTGCGCATTGACTTGCCATAAAAAGCAAGAAAATAGCAATAGGGTAAAAAATTTCTTCATGGTGTGCTGGTAAAATTCAGGTGGACAAGTCCGACAAAAAGTACTGGGTTTTGATCGTGAAGTTCGCGAATGTGCGAATACGAAAATAGAACGGAATAAAAGATGGCAAAGTACAATTTTACCCTAAACATTCATAACTGAAGATCAAAAATCATTTTTAGGATATGCATAAAGTCTATTGTAAGGTAGAATTTGTGGTTCCGCTTAGGAAAGTTGTAGGTCAAAGCGTATTTTTGTGGCAAATTTTTAAAGCGCCCCAACGCATAAGGAAGGATATTGCTACTGAAGCTATTTCGTATCCTTTTAACCATTTCACTAAATAAACTAATGACAGAGAAAAAAGTAAGCGAGTCTAAGACAATCATGACAGAGATGATTATGCCCAACGATACCAATCCAATTGGTAACCTCATGGGGGGAAATTTACTCCGTTGGATGGATATTGTGGCAGGCATTAGCGCAGGAAAGCATTGTGAAGCGCACGTGGTAACGGCTTCCGTCGATCACGTTTCCTTCCAAAAACCGATCAAATTGGGAGACGTCATCACGATTGAAGCATCGGTGGCGCGGGCTTTTAACACTTCCGTGGAAATTTACGTCGAAGTTTTTGCGGCGAACGTCAAAGGAAAAGACATTCGTCGTTGTAATCATGCATATTTTACCTTCGTAGCCTTGGACGACGAAAAGATAAAACCACAAGCAGTACCTAAAGTAATTCCATTGACCAGAGAGGAGCAATCTCGTTACGACAATGCAATGCACCGAAGAGATTTGCGTTTGGTACTCAGTGGGCGAATGAAACCAGAAGATGCTTCAGAAATTAAATCGCTATTTACGGGTGTGAAAGTGGAGGCGAAAAAAGCTTCAGAAACCAACAAATAGTAATTGCGATCGAACTACTCGGAACAATAGTTGGATAGCGTAGCTTTTTTAACTAAAGTCCCGGCGAGACGAAACCTTAGTAAAACAATAACCCAAAATACCAAAGCTCCATGGGAGCGACACGATAAAAGCCATGTCGAAATACGCTGGCTCGCATATTGATTTACTGTTTTATCGCTCATAAAAATACCGCATCGTAGGTTTTTAAACATGCTCTTAGATCATTTTAAAGTTATATCTGTGCCATATTTAACTAAACGAGCATAATTAACTTTGTTCGGTTACTTATTAAAAACGGTTACTTATTAAAAAATTACCTTATGAATAATCCAATTCTGATTAGAGTCGTCGTTTCTTTAGTGCTTTATTTCTTTTTGTACTATTTCGGAGGCTCTTTCGGCGAAATGGTCTTGTATCCGGTAACGCGCTTGGTTACTTTTCTGCACGAATTTGGTCACGCACTTGGGGCGTTGATTACCGGAGGTTCTGTAGTGGGAATCCAAATTAACCCCGATGGTAGCGGCTACACCAAAACCCTTGGTGGTTCGCCGAGCGTAATTTTAATGGGCGGCTACATTGGCAGTGCACTCTTGGGGAATATCATTTTTTATATCGGTGCGCGCATGGAGCGGTTTGCGAGTTTTACGATTTATGTCATCGCGGGAATGATGCTCTTTTCGGGTATTTTTTGGTTTGAATCCATGTATTCTACGGGATTTTTAATCGCTTTTTCTATCGGATTATACTTATTGGTTAGTTACACCAATTTTGCGAGAGAAATTTTAATGTTCGTAGGATTAGCCGTGATTCTATATATTATCCAAGATTTTAACGTCGGACCAACTTCTGACTTAGACCAGTACGCAGAATTGTTTGTCTTTATTCCTGCCACCGTTTGGATGTATATTTGGTTAGGGATCGTTATTTTGCTTTTTATTGGCAATATGCGATTGATTTTTAAGTCGAATTAAGCCTTCTACCACACTTTCATGGTTGCGCTAAAAGTCGTATCTTATGGCTGATAAGTAGTAAGGCAACTTAATTTGCATTGCTACTTAAGTATTGGACTTTCGTCCAAAAATTAGAAGCTGTCATCCCATGAATAAAAAAAATAGCATTCTCTGCGCTTTGGTGATCTTTAGTGGTCTGGTTTATCTAGCCGTTTTGTGGCAAACAAGCTCGAGTTCCACCCTTTCCAAAGCCCACAATTCGCTCGACGAAAAATGGGAACCCAATCAGCATCATTTTCTGCAACGAGTAAGTTCCAAGGGACGCATTGAGCTCAAAGCCTACGAAAAAGCCCTTTCCCAAGCACGCAGTGAACTGCAAAATCGCAATGCTACTCCCGGTTTTGCAACGCCTTGGACGGTGCAAGGTCCCGGCAACTCGGGTTCTCGTGTAAATACCATTGCCGTTCATCCTACCAACGCCGATATTATCTATCTAGGCTACGCTTCGGGCGGTGTTTTTAAAACGACGGACGGTGGACAAAACTGGGAAGCTATTTTTGATGATCAAAACTTTCTAGGGATTGGTGATATTACCCTTGATCCTGCGAATCCAAACATCGTCTACGTAGGCACCGGAGACGTCAACGTTACGAGTTATCCTTTCATTGGGGATGGTTTATATCGAAGTACCGACGGCGGACAAACGTGGACGCATTTAGGCTTGACCGAACAAAGAATTATTTCTAAAATTATTGTTGATCCTACCGATAGTGATATTATCTACGTCGCTACTTTAGGTTTGCCCTTCCAACGCAATAACGAAAGAGGATTATACAAAACGACCGACGGCGGTGCTACTTGGAATCAAGTATTATTTCTCTCCAACCAAACTGGGGTAATTGATTTCCTACTTCATCCCACCAATACGCAAATTATCTACGCAGCAGGTTGGGATCGCATTAGCAATTCATCAGAAAATATTGGGACGGGACCAGGCGCTAGAATTCACAAGTCAATCGACGGCGGCGCCACTTGGACGATGCTGACCAATGGATTACCAATGGGCAATCAATCTAGAATTGGTCTTGCCATGTCGAACAGCAATCCCGATTTGGTCTACGCGATGTACATCAATACCAGCTTTCAATTAGGCGGCGTTTACAAAACAACGGACGCGGGCGCCACTTGGAGCAGCTTAGCACAAACGGGTTTGCACCAAAATGTAATGGGCGGACAAGGTTGGTATTTTGGCAAAATCAGAGTACATCCTAATGATCATAATAAAATCTATATCTTAGGCTTACACGTTAATAATACCTTAGATGGTGGCAATCAATGGTTTCAACTGACTTCTTCCACTAGCGCTAATCCCGTACACGTCGATATGCATGACCTAGTCTTTACCAATAATGGATTAACGGTGCTTTTGGCAACGGATGGTGGCGCGTATCGCTCAACGAACGGCGGAGGTTCTTTTCAAAAAATGGAAAATATTCCAGCGACTCAAATGTATCGGATTGCTTACGATCCACATCGACCACATTTGTTTTATGGTGGAACACAAGATAATGGTTCCGTCGCGGGTAACGCCGCAACGATTAACCAATGGGAGCAACTGATTGGAGCAGATGGTTTTCAACCTGCATTTAATCCCATCGATTCTAATATTTTTTATTTGGAAACGCAACGGGGCGGCATCAAAGTGACCACGGATGCCGGACAAAGTTTCTTTAATGCAACGAGTGGTTTTGGTTTATTGGATCGCAAAAACTGGGATCTACCTTATCTCATCAATCAAAAGAATCCTGAAATTTTATACGCTGGAACGGAGCGCGTGTACCGCAGTGAGACGAGTTCGGGCATTCCCGCTTGGCAAGCGATTAGTGGCGATTTGTGTGATACCGATTTTACCAATAATCCTCTTTTTCATACGATTTCTTGTTTGAGTAATTCAACAATTGACAGCGCCATTGTCTTAGTGGGCACTTCTGATGGCAATGTTTGGCGTACGGAAAACGAAGGTAATTCGTGGACTAAAATTAACGCGGGTTTGCCAGATCGTTACGTAACTTCCATCAAAGCTTCAACCGACGATGCGGATGAAATCTACGTAAGCTTTTCGGGCTATGATGATAATGTTTTTACTCCTTTAATTTATAAATCGACCGACGCGGGAAACACTTGGACTAGCATTTCTGGCGACTTACCACAATTAGCGATCAATGATCTTTACATTCTAGCCAATACGGGCGGAAATGCCATTTTCGCAGCAACCGACGGTGGTGTTTACGCTACGCTCAATGGCGGAACGGAATGGGAACGACTTGGTAGCGAAATGCCTTTTGTTCCCGTTTTTGACTTGGACTGGCACGCCGAGGATAATTTAATTATTGCGGGCACGCATGGTCGCTCGATAATGACTTTTCCTTTAGATTCTATTGCGATTCCGGCACCTTCTTTATTGGCTAATTTTGGTGGTACAATTCAAACGCCCGATGGTGATTTATTGGATTCTACCTTGGTGACTGCGAGCCAAAGTGCTCAAGTCAATGTGCATACGGATGAAAATGGAGCTTATTTGTTGGAGCAAATTCCTTACCATTTGGGTTGTCAAATTGCGCCGTATAAAAATACAGATCCTCGGAACGGCGTCAATCTATTTGATCTCGTTTTGATGCAAAAACATATTTTGAATACGCAAGTTTTTACGAGTCCTTACCAAAGAATTGCGGCGGATCAAGATCAAAATGGTGATGTTTCTATCTTGGATATCATTGAATTTAGAAAACTACTTTTATTTTTAAGTACCGAGTTACCGAATCATCCGGCGTGGCGCTTTATCCCAAGTAATTTTGTTTTTCCAAATCCTTTAAATCCTTACGAAACGACTTTTCCCGAATATTATGATTGTGCAGATCTAACGGGAAATGAGAGTAACCTTGATTTCATGGCGATTAAAATGGGCGATGTAGATTACGATGCAGATGCAAGTAATTTGCAATTCGCTGATGTGCGAGATTTTACGGCGCCGAGTTTACTCCTCGTGGAAGACCTTCGTAAAAAGAGGGGAGAAGCGGTTCCCGTAAAATTGCAATTAGAAAAATCTACCGCATTGTTGGGCTTACAATTCACCCTTGAATTTGATCCTCAGGAATTACAATTTATCGGATTGGAGGCTTCGGGTAAGTTAAGTTTAGATGCTAGTAACTGGAACACGACAAAAGCGACCGCAGGAATTTTGAGTTTTTGTTGGCACCAGCCGGAAGCGCTCAATTTACAGCCAGAAGATTTATTATTAAGCTTGAACTTTACCGCCCGTCGTGCAGTTACATTGAGCGAAGCATTGCAACTCAGTTCTCGTTATACGACTGCTGAAATTTTACACCAAGAAAATGCTACGCAGTACGAATTAGCAGGTTTAGCCCTACAATTTAATGGCGCTGTCCAACAAGTTGTCGCGAAAGCAAAAGCGACCGTTTTTCCAAATCCATTTACCGCAGCGACCAAATTAAGCTATCAACTCGATCAGCCTGCGGAGGTGCATTTACAAATAGTGAATGTACAAGGGCAAGTGCTACAAACGCAGCGCATTTGGCAAACAGCAGGTATGCACGAAATTGTGCTCGACGAGGCCTTATTTGTTGCCCGAGGAATTTATTACTGTGTTTTGAAAATCGGAGCGAAAGAAGAAGTGATTCGGCTTTTGAAAAGCTAGGAGTGTGTTTGTCCTTGGGTTTAATTTTAAAATCAATAAGCCATTTCTATTAAAGATATCTTATTTCACCCTTTTAGGGTTTACTTTTTGTTGTTATAAACGATGGAATAACTCCATCCTTAGGGACAAAATCTTATATATCAGATGCGCGCCGAAGCTACTTCTAAAGTAGCTTCGGCGCATTGAAATTATTTCAAAAAAAGAATCCTGCAAATTGATTCCGCATAAGGCAATAATGCGATTAATTGCTATCAAACCTAAAAGCTCTGAAAGGGCGACAGCACTATTCTTCCTCTGCTTCTTTTCT
>CALFBG010000286.1 GCA_937951685.1 uncultured Saprospiraceae bacterium
GCGCCAAGCCAAAGACGATATATTCTCCGAAAAACAGGACCCACACAAATTGATAATAACGACTAATCGACTTTGAATCTTGCAAATCAGTTCGTCTACTTTGCCAAATCAAAGCTAATAGAAATAAAAAATGACTGACAACCATCGTCGGCATATGTAAAAGGCTAGGATTCAAATACGCGTAAACAATCAAAACGATAAAACTCAAACCCATCAAGATGTTTCCAATGAAAAATACGCGCTTGGCGCCTAACTGAATACTTAAGGTTTGAATGTTGTACCGGCGATCCCCTTCCATATCCGGAATGTCTTTGAACCAGGCGATAATGATGCTATAGATAAAAATAGTAATCGTGAGTAACCAAACCACGGGCGTTAATTCGTGCGCGCCATTTAAGACCGAATGGAAATGCAAAAATAAAAGCGCGTTCACAATTACACCTCGCACCGCGATGATACAAAACGCAGCCCAAAAAGAAAATCGTTTTAAACGTATGGGAGGAAGCGAATAGGCCGTTCCTAAAAATAAACTCAACAAAACCGTCCACAGTAAATACTGACCTAAATAAATTGCAATGCCCAATGATAAAAGAACGCTTACACTGACAATGCCGTAGGCTAAGTTTTTAGAAAAAGCGCCCGAAGCTAAGGGCAAATATGGCTTATTGATTTTATCAATCTCAATGTCCGTAATTTGATTTAAACCAACGATGTAAATATTAGCCCCCAAACAACTCAATAAAGTCAAACCCAAAACGGACAATTGTAAATCCGCCTCTTTGTTTACCGACCAAGCAATCAGATACAACACGACAATACTCAGCGTCGTTCCAATAATCGTATGCAAGCGCGAAAAGCGAATAAAGTTGATTAAAAAGCTCATTTTTTCGTTGCTTGAAATACGCCAAACTGAATAATCTTACGTTGATAACCACTCGTCATATAACGCATCGCCCAAGCACCACGAATCGTAGGCCAACCGGCTTTCAACAATCCTTTGATGGATCGCCACTGAAAAACGGATTGAATAACAGCCTTCCAAAATGGGGCAACAATATCACTCCAATCTGCTGATTGTATTGCTTGAAAACCTGCCGTACGTGCGAAGCCTTCTATCGTCGCAATCGAAACCATTGGTGGTAAATGATACAACTCATAAATTTTTCCCAAAAGTTTTTGCTCCGACTGCTCCAAAGTGGGTGGCTCTTTTCGATGACACCAGGTTGCCATGATTAACCTTCCGTTCGGTTTGAGTAAATCGTAAAACATATTTAAAAGTCCTTGCTTATCGGCAATGTGCTCGGCACTTTCCATCGACCAAATCAAATCGTATTTTTCACCCGTTCCTGCAAGACTCATCATGTCTTTTGCTTCGATGGTTACTTGTTCTGTCAGACCAGCTTCTTCGTTGTAACGCCGTCCATTGGCAGCTTGTACCGGACTCAAAGTAACGGCAAGTACCTTCGCATTAAATTGCTTCGCCAACAACCGTGCACTTCCCCCTACGCCGCATCCCGCATCAAGGATTGTTGAAGCTTGTGTTACCTTCCCCCATTTCAAAATTTCTGCAACCAAATCTAGTTGAGCTTGAGTATGCGTCTTTGTGCCTACTTCTCCGTTTTCGTAATAGCCGTGGTGCATATGTTCTCCCCAAACCTCTAGCCAAAGCGGTGTAGATTGATCATAAAATTTACCAATTCGTTCGTTGAGTGTCATAGTAAATGGCTTAGTTGATCAAAGAAACAATAAGTGCGATGAGTAAAGCAAAGAGAACCACTAGTGCCGTAATTTGATATCCATTCAGTCGCTCGCGATATTCCGGTGCAATGTGTTCTTGAGAAGTAAAACTATTTCGCAAGTACCCAAATAAGGCGACTGGAATAAAAATAAATCCTGCAATAGAACCAATGACCACTCGCCCGAATAACTGCAAAGCACGCCATAAACCAAAGTTTTCTTTTTGCCCTTCCGGAACGACTTCTTTTAACAATTGTGTTGTTTCAATTGGAGAGACACCTGCTTTGGGCTTCGTTCCCGAAATAGAAATACAGTATTTATCTTTGTATTTAATCCAGTGCGGAGCAACGTACTTCACCTCAATATTTTCGAAGCCTGCTTGCTTAAACCAGTCTCGATATTCTGCGTCTTTTGGAAATAACATCCAAGTATTCGCAATAAAACTTCCCAAAGCGTGCGGCGGATCTAAAGGACCAATCATCGTTGCAACGCCACCTGCTTTGATCACGCGGTACGCTTCCGTAATTCCTTTTTGTGGATTTGGCCAGTACTCAATACTTCCCGCCGAAACGTAACGATCAAAATGATCCGTGGGAAAGGGAATATTTTCCGCATCGCCAATTTTAAAGGTGCAACCTTGTAGGCTCGCTTTTTTCTTCGCTTTCGACATTTGGTGCGGACTCTGATCGACACAAGTCACTTGCGTGGCGGGCACCAACCTTACAATACCTTCCGTTGTAAACCCCGTTCCGGATCCAACGTCAATAACTTGCACATTGGGCGTTTCCAACTGACCAATCATCAATGCATCGTCCCGCATTTTCTTTGTCCAGAATAATGGATTTACTAATTTATCATAAAAGATGGAAAGGTATCGATAAAACCAAAACGCTTCCTTCTTGTGTTGCATTAATCGCATAGTAGGTGTTTTTTATTTTTGAAATTGTTTTCCCAACAACTTCTTTTGAGGAGGTAAAACTGGGCTGCACGAACCAATTAAGCTTCGACAACCGTGTGTGTAATTGTCGTTACGGGACAAATGTCTTCGCAAAGCAGGCAAGCAATATCGCAAGGTTGATCTACCGCGATGGTATCAAAGGGACTAATGAAACCGGCATCGTGCGGGCAAACAGCAACGCAAGCACCACAATTGATACAGGCATTCCAGCCAATTTGAAAACTAACGGATTTTGGTTTGCGCATGGTAATATTTTCTATATTTTTTTAAATTCAGAGTCTGGACTAAAATAATCCGACATAGTTTGATAGAGCATTTGATCTCGTTTGGTAATATCTTTCGTTTTGAAAATTTGAGATTTGATGCCGTATAATTTCCACATCTTATTCCCTAGGGCTACGAGCCATTCGTCTTGGTACCGCTTGAGATTTTCCGCCGTAGCGGGTACCTTACTAGCCAAAAAATCTCCTAGGAAATTCCCTGCAATCCAGCCACCACTCAACGCAGTATGTAAACCTCCTCCTGTGATTGGATTGACGTGACGAGCAGCATCTCCAACGAGAATTAAGTTATCGGCGTATTGCGTTTTTAAAGGTGCGGCCAAAGGAACGCCACCACCTTGAATTTCTAGAATCTTGGAATTTTTAAACCGCTCTTTGAAAAAAGAATTTTTCATAAAATGGTCGAGATGCCATTGTGCATTTTGTTCGGTCATCGTGCGCGCAACGCCTAGTCCAATTTCTGCGTAGCCATTTCCTTTCGGAAAAATCCAAGCGTAACCACCTGGTGCCCATTCGTGTCCCGTAATAATCTCTAGCAGTCCATTCGTTTCGACTTGATCGACAATAAACTGTAAGCAACTCGCTAGTTCCGCTAATTTGATGTGCGTCGTCAATCCTGCCCATTTCCCGACTTGCGATTGTAAGCCATCCGCGCCGACGAGTACTTTCGTTTTTACCGTAAGCTCTTGATTAAATCGGCGCAATTGTACTTCGCAGTTTCCATCCGAAGTTACTTCGTAATTCAAACCTTCCGTTTTAAGCCACACTTCTACCCCTGCTCGTTCGGCCTGCGTCATTAAGTAACGATCAAAGCGGCGGCGATCCACGACGTAGCCCAGCGGATTTTTGTCGGCAGCAGCACCGTAGGTATCCGGCTTCAATTGGCGATAATCAATTTTTTTACTGTCTCCTTTTTCGTTGAGGATATCAAAACCATAAATAGCTTCGTGAATAAACTCTGCTTCCGGGGAAACCCCTACGGATACGAGACCATGATGACTAATTGCCCCTGAGCACTGAATTGGACTGCCCAATTCTTGCTTTTTGTCCACCAATAAAACTTTTAAATTATTTTGCGCAGCGATTCGTGCCGTAGTAGTGCCTGCTGGACCGGAGCCAATAATAACAACATCGTAGTTTTCTTGCATAGTGCGTTTTTCAACAGTTCGTTATTCGTGAGCAATAATGATGCTCAGTGCATTCAGTCTCCAGCTTTTCTAGGGTTTAGTTTGAAACTAGATTACTTGACAGCAATCAATTGTTCACCGTTAAGTAATTCACGGAAATTAGGTTTACAATAAGTTGAAAAGAATTTTGAGCTTAAACGAGGCAAAAAACCTGTCTGCCGACAGGCAGGCACAGACAATGCCGTAGCATTGGCGAGGCTTTTTAACGAAGTAGAAGCTTAAAAGACTTTCAAATTATTAGTTAATTTAATTCCGGGAACTACTTGAGTAGCTAGGGAAATTAACTCCCTGATTAACTTGCACCATCTTTCGAGCAGCCGCTTTATTCCTCAAAATCTAGCACAATTTAATGGTAATATCATTTTCCTTGCTACTTATTAACCTTTTAGGAATTAGAAATGTTCAAAAGAGTTTAACTTTAAAAAAATCTTTCCGTTTAGAAATCAAATCGTTTAAGCATTAGCTTACAACAATTCGTTCTGGATGGCTGTAAATATTGAAGGATTGATCTCTTAAAAAACCAATCATACTCATATTTTTTTCTTTGGCCAGCTCAATGGCTAAACTAGAAGGAGCGCCCACCGCGGCCAGCATTGGAATACCTGCCATCATTGCTTTTTGCACCAATTCGAAACTAGCTCTTCCACTCACCAAAATTAGAAAATTGCTTAAAGGCAACAAACCTTCTTGCAAAGCCGCACCGATTAATTTATCTACGGCATTGTGGCGACCGACATCCTCCCGTATTAAATGAAGCTTTCCATTGACATCAAAAAGCGCGGCGGCGTGTAATCCTCCCGTATCTTCAAAAACGGATTGTTGTGCGCGCAGACTTGCGGGTAGTCCGTGTAAATTTTCTGTGGCAAACCTTAGCGTTTGATTTACTAAGCTGTATTGCGTTTGTGTATGAATTGCTTCGATCGACGCTTTTCCGCAAACCCCACAACTAGAAGAAGTGTAAAAATGCCGTTCGAGAGATTTTAAATCTAAACTTACCTCTTCCGTTAAATGAACGAGTACCACATTATCTTGCATTGTTGGATTCCAATGCTGTTCGAAAGCGATACTTGAAATTTGATGCTGGTTTTGAATAATCCCTTCTGTAAATAGAAAGCCAATGGCCAAATCAAAATCGCAACCGGGTGTCCGCATGGTAATAGAAATACTCTTTTGTTGCCGAGCTTCTACCAAACCGTAGCTCAACTTGATTTCCAAAGGCTCCTCTACGGCCAAATAATCTTTTTTGGCAGTTTTCTGATTACCTTCGATACGCCAGATGTCGATGGGATTGGTTGCTCTTTTACTCACTTTAATAAATTTAAATCTGCTAGTTTCGTTGCAATTTTGCGATCATTGGATAAGCGAGGCACTTTGTTTTGTCCGCCTAGTTTTCCTTGCGACTTCATGTATTGCCGAAAAGCATCTTTCTCGGTAGGACGGATTTTTAAGGTCCGTAGAATTTTTCCTTGGATGAGGTCTTCGTAATAAATATTTTGTTGCTGTAGCATCGCATCTACTTTAGCGGCAAAACCTTCTAAATGATCCGGAGCATTATCAAATTCGATGAACCATTCATGATAGGGCAAACCGCCTTCTGGTGGCGTCACTTGCGGTGCCACGGTAAATTCAACGATTCTTACGCCCTCTTCTTTGGCCACTGACAAAATGGATTCTTCTACCTCTTTACCAATTACGTGTTCGCCAAAAGCCGAAATAAAATGTTTCACACGTCCTGTAACCAATAAGCGATAAGGATCTTTCGAAACAAATTTAACCGTATCACCAAGATTATATCCCCACAAACCTGCATTATTATTAATGATCAAGGCGTAATTAACGCCCAACTCTATATCCTTGAGCGAAAGTCGAGTGGGATTATCATTGTGAATTTCTTCGACGGGAATAAATTCAAAAAATATCCCCGAAAGTGCATTCAGTAGTAAGCCTTCTTCCGTTTGGCTATCTTGAAAAGCAATAAAACCTTCCGAAGAAGGATAAGTTTCTACGCCGTCTAATCGTTTTCCGACCAAGGTTTCGAGTGCTGCGCGGTAAGGTTCGTAATTAACCCCGCCATAGACAAAGACAGAAAAATTGGGAAAAAGATCTTTGATATATTTTTTACCACTTTCTTCTAGCAAGCGTTCGTAGTACATTTGTACCCACGGCGGAATACCGCTAATCATCCGCATATCTTGATCAATCGTTTCTTTTACGATCGCTTCCAGTTTATCTTCCCAAGCATCAATACAATTGGTTTTAAAACTAGGCAATTGATTCATTCGTAACCAACGAGGTACTTGGTGATTCACTATGCCCGACAATCTTCCCGTTAAAATATCACCTACTTTTTCTAATGCTGGACTTCCCGAAAGGAAAATCATTTTACCATCTAAAAACTGGCCATTCCCCGAATGGGCAAAATAATTAAACAACGCATTTCTGGCCGTTCCAAAATGATTAGGCAAACTATCTTTAGTCAGTGGGATATATTTTACGCCCGAAGTTGTTCCCGATGTTTTTGCAAAATACATGGGCTTACCTTTCCACAGTACGTTAGCTTCTCCCGCTTTGATGCGCTCAATGTAAGGTTTCAAATCTTCGTAATCTCTAATTGGTACTTGAGCTTTAAAGGCTTCGTAGCTATCAATTTTATCAAAGTTATGATCCTTCCCAAAGGCGGTCCGTTTGCCACCTTTAAGCAATTGTTGAAAAACAACATCTTGTGCCTGTACGCCATGAGAAGCCCAACGATGAATATCCTTGGCAATCTTGTTGGCAATTGGTTTAATGAGCATGGTTTTGAAACCCATAAGCAAAATTATTAAGTAGTCGATTTTTGTAAAAACAAACTTGCTGCTGCTCTTTGATCCGGTAGGAAGGAGGTCAACAATCGCTATTTTCTGGAGCAGCGTACAAAAATAAGTAATTATCAGCGTTTAGCCTAGTAGTTATTTTAGAACTTGTTCGGAGAGTTTGTCCGACGTAGGACTTTCTGGGAACAATAAAAAGCATTTGATCCAATTTGGTCAAATGCTTTTTATCATCAAGATTTTAAAAAAAAAGAACTAGCCTTTCAAAAAATCAAGCCTTAATCTATGAAGTTGTTTTAAAATGATGTTAGCAACCGAAGGTAAAGGCTTGTAAGTCAGGACGAAGCTCTTTTGCATCCCATCCGCAAGCGGTAAATGCTGCTCAGAATTTATGCAGCCGTAGCTGCGGTGACGAGAAGAAGCTGAAGTACTGGATTGCAATGCTTTAGCACTGCCTGCCGGCAGGTGTAGGTATTAAGATCTATTTTAAAACAACTTCTATAAATAGCTTAGAACGGAACTAGCCCAAAGACACGTTACTAGCACTACTCTCGTAAGTCTTCTACGTGTATATCTTTTGGATATTTAGACCTAACGAAAGAAAAATGATCCGCCGCAAATTTCTTATTCGGTACAATCTTGTTCATCGTTAGCGTAAAGCGAGCGCCATCTTTAGAGAAAATTTTGATGCTTTGTACTTTTGAAGATTTTTTCTCCACGGTCAAGCGAATTTTGAAGTATTCACTATCCTCATCTAACGGCTTAAACTCGATTTGCTGCACGGCTACCCGATCAATATAAGTTTCATTGGTGAGCATATAAGCATATTCGCCTTGTTCGTAGATGGTCAGTAATTTTTTAGGACTTAGCATTTCTCCATCTTCTTCGGCAACTTCGGCGTCGTTGATTTGGACTTCTTTATTTTTCTTCAGATAAATCCAAACGGTCTCTCCATCACAGATAAACTCCTGTGCTTGCAACTCGAAACGATATTTTTCACCCTGTTGCGAAATTTTACCTTTTTGCACTTCCTTAGCTTGCTCTGGAATTTCGATTTCCAGCATAAACTCACTGTACAGCGATTGATAAGTGTCGTATTGCTTTTTAACCTTATCTAGAATTTTCTTTGCTTTCGGATCAGAATCAGTCGCCTTTGTGAATTGGTTTGCCTTTGTCTGTGCCGTACCGACTAAGCCGATACTCATGAAACAGATTATTACCCATATATTTTTCATAAAAATAATTTTCTTTGATTAATAATTCTAAAACGTTTAAAGCTTTATTTTATTGAATCTAATCGCTTAAGTTTATCTTAAAAAACCATGCGATCCAGATAAACAATCCTGCGTTTAATCCGGCATTGCTTTGATGG
This sequence comes from uncultured Saprospiraceae bacterium, assembly GCA_937951685.1. GTDB lineage: Bacteria > Bacteroidota > Bacteroidia > Chitinophagales > Saprospiraceae > CALFBG01. The sequence goes on from CALFBG010000286.1 coordinate 8,346, forward strand.
TCAAGTTAAGGGTTTATTACGAGGAGAAACAAGTATCTCGGAGTTAAACTCTTGTTAAAGCGTAATGCTATACGCGCTCACCGGGATTGCAGTTTTTTGCACTTTGTGTATTTCTTACAAGCTTTAATATAAAAATCCCGAATTTTCAGCGTAGAAAATTCGGGAAGTTTATTTATATGGTGCCCAGAACAGGACTTGAACCTGCACGCCCATTAAGAGCACTAGCCCCTCAAGCTAGCGTGTCTACCAATTCCACCACCTGGGCAGGTGATATTTTAAGAGGATGCTTTTGACAAATGTTACATTTTTTTGGTGCGGATCATTTATCTAGCGTAAGACTTACTTTGTTCTTAACCCAGAGAAAGCCATAATAAGTTCGCAAATATAAATTAATTTGATCAGTTTCCCGATAATTATAAAAAAAGTTGTCTTGGAATGATAAAAAAAATGCCTTAGCGAAGTACGAAACTGACGACCGATAGTAAGTATTACCACTAAAGAAAGATGTAAAGGAGTCAAAAAATCGAACAATTACTAGAAAATGAAAAAACATTTGTCACAAATTATAAAAACAAAAATATATAAAAGCAACCCAAATTTGCCAGTTTACTAACCAGATACGGTCAAAAAGCTACCTCTAACCACTCCTTATTTGCCCTTTTCCTTTTGAGAACTAAGGTAATTACTAGATTTTCTCCTTTTGCTAACTTTAATTTAACAGATTACGGCGTCACATTAAAAAACTGGCTAGTTATGAATTTGTATTTTTATAATATATATTTGTGTTACCCCATCATCAAGACTTACATCGTTCCAGATTTAATACAATCCATTTTCTGAGCGAAATTTGAATTGGCAACTGCTAGTTTAAACTTTATTGCTGCTTTAATTGCTGCGTACCAGTTTAACCTATTTTATTGCCCCCCTGTCTTCATTTAATCACGATTTTTAAAACCTGAATTGCGGGTATATGCAATACTGAAATGACCCTACTTTTTGACATCCAACAACACTATAATCTAAACACAACACTTAATCCCACAACACTATGGAGCTTTTTTTACTTTTTGTAGTCATTATCACCCTTATTGCAGCGCTTCCAGCGGTACTTTCTAAGCCGATCAATGCTTTGGCAGAAACGGATTTACAGCTTACTGCTAATGGAACGCAACTTGAAATACCATTTACTCCCATAAGCTATTGGGAAGAGATTGAAGAAGAGTCAGTTCCTCAAATACTATTACTCAGCGATTTTCTCGTTCCACAAGAACAAGTTTTTTCTTAAAGCAGAGCCATACTAATACGCATTTCGAAGTAATGCTGTTGACAAAAGTACCTTTGTTAAATATATGGTATATTATTTGTATATAAATAATTAATATATTTAATTCACCCACACTGAGAACACCCAACAATTTATGAAACTTTTAGTCAACGGTGGCTTATTACTGCTATTACTATGTTCTGCGTACGGGGCGACGGCACAAATTCAAATTCAAGAATTTACCTTTGCCAAGTTAGTGGCGCAGCGCACAGAAACGAATACGACGACGACGAAACCAGCGAAGAAAATTGCTGCGTATTATCGACAACACGAAAAATTACCTGCACAATTTTCAGGTTTAGCGATTGAACTGACGACTTCTGACCTGCCATTGCGGCGAGATTATTTTCTGTTCAAACGCTTTGGAAATGTGTACTACCATCGGCTTACTGCGGGAGGTTATTCTTACTGTATACTACCAAACTTTAGTAGTAAAAAAGCAGTAGAACATTTTTTGGAGACCGTCGTGATTCACCGTGCACCGGAAGCAAAATTAATTAAATACAAAAAAGGGAAACGGAAAGATTGATGCGAAGCTTTAAACGCTTTTATCTTTTTCGCTGAAAAAAAATTGAGACCGAAGACGCTAAAGTCCATTTCGTGCTAAGCAATTAGTTTCGAAATGGGCTTTGCCATTTTAGGCTTTAGAGAAATGAAATTGAGGAGAAATACAAATGAGATTGCACAAGGCAGATCGTTACCGCAAAGCAGCATTCCGCAACCGTCGTAAAAAGGGTGAAGCGAAGATAAAATCTTGTAGCATCTCACTATCGCTTTCCAGTACTTCGGATTGATTACCTTGCCACACTAACCGACCATCATAAAGTAAAACGATATTATCACCAATTTCCATGACCGAATTCATGTCATGGGTATTGATAATCGTAGTGATATTATTCTCGATGGTAATTTTTTTAATCAGTTCGTCAATGAGGATCGAAGTTTTAGGATCGAGCCCGGAGTTAGGTTCGTCACAAAACAAGTACTTAGGATTAAGGACTATTGCACGTGCAATACCGACTCGCTTCTGCATTCCTCCACTGACTTCAGAGGGATATTTATCATTCGAACCTTCAAGGTTGACTCTTTCTAAACAGTAATTTACTTGATCTAGTTTTTCCTTTCTAGTTTTGTTGGTAAACATATCTAAAGGAAAACGAATATTCTCTTCGACCGTTAAGGAATCAAAAAGTGCAGAACCTTGAAACAACATACCAACTTCCATCCGAATGTTACGCACTTGTTTTTTATCTAGTTCTGAAAAATTAACGTCATCGTACCAGATTGATCCACCCGTTGGTTTCAACAGTCCCACGAGCAGCTTGAGTAATACCGTTTTTCCAGCACCACTTCTTCCGATAATCAAGTTGGTTTTTCCCGTCTCGAAAGTTGTGGAAATCCCTTTTAGTACTTCTGTCTCATCGAAAGATTTGATAATATTTTCAGCTCGAATCATAGGAAACCTTAGGTAGTTAAGATAAGTACAATAATGTAATCTGCTAGTAGAATCAAAATGTCACTGTAAACAACAGCTTGCGTACTAGCTTCCCCCAATTCAACACTTCCACCTTTCACGAAATAACCTTGATAGCAAGAAACCGCAGTCAAAATAATGGCAAAAACAAAAGCCTTTACGTACATCATGAATACATTGTACGGAACAAAGAAGGACCTCAGCCCTCTTATATATTCTGAATCGGTAATTTCTCCCGTAGGGACACTCGCGAGGTAACCACCGACGATACTTACAAAAGCAGAAATAGAGACTAACATCGGAATAACAACAATAGCAGCAATTAGCTTTGGTAAGATTAGATATGCGGCAGTATTGACTCCCATGATTTCCATCGCATCAATATGTTCCTTTTGACGCATTCCTCCGATCTCAGCGGCCATGTTGGATCCTACTTTTCCAGCGAGTACCAAACAAGTAATCGTTGGCGAAAGCTCGATAATTGTCAAATCTCTAATAATGTAGCCAATGTAATACCGAGGAATCATTTGACCACTCAATTGATAGGCGAACTGAACCGCAGCAACGGCTCCGATGAATACTGAGATCAATCCGACGATAACGAGCGAACCGACACCAATATCATTCATCTGGCGCATTGTTTCTTTCCAGTACATGGAAAACTTTTCCGGTCTTGAAAAGACGGAACGCATCAGGATTAAAAATCGGCCAAAATGGTATAAAAAGTTAAAATTCATAAATACCTTACGGTCAGTTTCTACTAAAAAAATGAAGCTGAAATTAGCTAAAGTCCAAGGACTCAATAATCTTCTAACTTGTGAACCCCTCTTTTGTTCTAAAAGAAAGGAAAGTATTTTGCTTTTAAGGTGTAAGAACTTGTCGTAATCCCCCTCCCTATTGTCAAAGTTATTTTAAAACAACTTCATATGATCAAGTATGAAATAATACTAAAATATTTAATATCTATCCCATATTTGGTGCCAAAAATACTTTATTTTTAATGAAACCGTAGTTAAATCCCCTTTAAAAAACTTTATTCTTATGGAAGTCCTTAACAATTAGGAGCAAAAGTACTGAATTTTCCAACGGAAGACCTCCGAAATAAGTCTACAATTCTGTCTCATAATCCGCGTTAAAAAAGCTACTTTTGTGGGACTCTAAGTAGTCTACTGGAGTACGTACCTTAATTTTTTCAGTTCCTTTTTTTTAAAAAATTAGTGCGTGTTTAAAATCATATCTAAACCTATTTTATGAACGTGATTATTAGTGGTGCAACCAAAGGTATTGGTTGGGCGATAGCAGAAAAGTTTGCAGCAGAAGGTGCCAATCTAGCTTTATGTGCTAGAAATGAAGAAGATCTCAAAACTTGTAAAGCGAGTCTTGAAGAACGTTTTCCGAAGATTGAAGTACTTTGTAAAACCTGTGATGTTAGCAAAAAAGAAGAAGTATGGGCTTTTGCGGATTTTGTATTAAGTCACTGGAAAAAGATAGATGGCCTAATTAATAATGCGGGCGTCTTTTTACCCGGTGCGATTCACGAAGAAGAAGAAGGTGCCTTAGAAAAACAGATTAATACCAACCTTTATAGCGCTTATCATTTAACGCGCCGTTTATTGCCGACAATGATGGCAGCCAAAGCCGGACACATCTTTAATATGTGTTCCATTGCTAGTAAAGTTGCGTATCCGAACGGCGGTTCTTACAGCATTTCTAAGTTTGCCTTATTGGGTTTTTCTAAAGTATTGCGCGAAGAATTAAAAGAGCAAGGCATCAAAGTAACCGCTATTCTTCCCGGAGCGACTTGGTCTAACTCTTGGGCGGGTGTGGATCTTCCAGAAAGTAGATTGATGCAGGCAAAAGACATTGCCAAAGCAGTTTGGAGTGCCTATCAAATGGAACCTTCCGCCGTAGTAGAAGAAATTATCATCCGACCGCAGTTGGGCGATTTATAATTTTAAGTTGCTCAAAAGATAAATGCAGCAGGAGCGTAATCACCTGTAAGTAGGTAACTACGCCCAGCTGCACCGAGCTATATCTTAGGATCGTAAGTAGTAAGGCAAATAAAGTTTATTGTTGGTGATGACCTTGTGGTTGTGCTTTTTTGGACAAAAGAAAATCCGTAGCATCTGGCGCTTGCTCGACTAATGGTCGATCAAATAATTGGGTCAAACAGACGCTCTGCTTTTGCAATGGTGTATCCACCGTTTTAGCAGTTGCCCAAGCATATAATTCAGCATCTCGGTGTAGCACTTGCGGTGGGTTTTCTTTGGTCTTTTCCCAAAGTTTGCGTGGATGACCATATAGCAACTCTGACATGGAAGTAAAGCTGGGCAAATACGAAACTACTAAGCCGTAAGTATGTGCTTGTTCTGACAAATACAATCCTTTTGCCGTTAATTGATACGCATCGCCATCGTGGGTGAACCAGGCTAGGCTCGTCAGAAAATCAAAAATTTCCTGCCATTGTTTCGTGTTATTCGTATGATCCGCCAGTGAAAAAGTAGTTTGCTTCGCGTTGACTTTTTCAAAAAAGCCATTTCTACTTAAAGCGACCAAGATCGGTCCGACGATCATCCCTTCTAGATGATCCAACATTTCTTCTTGTACTGCTTGCGTCAAAGGATCTGGTGTAGCCCCAACGTGCCAATCTTCTTCGTGGTGCTGCATTAAGTGTCGAAATAATTCAAAGTTATTCTCTAAGAAACCATTTTGCCAGTTTTCATTCATTTCCATGCCAATGGGTAAGCATTGCAAAGTAGTTCGATAAACATCAACCAAATCAAATGCGATCAATCCTTTAGTAGTTGGCGTAAAATTAACTTGCCCTTGATCCGTAATTCGTTGTACCCATCCTTGGGCACATAGTAGATCTAAGGCCAATTGAAGATAAGCTACATTTCCTTCGGTAGCCCAACGTAGTGCTTCTATGCTAACTGTTTTACGTCGTTTGAACAACTCAAAAACGTGTCCTTTCTTTAAGGCATAAGCGGCGGGAGCAACTGAAAAACCAGCCAAATGTTGAAAGCTAGTCAATGCGAGAGCAGAACGTTGCTCTGGAGATAGTACAAGTGTGTGCATGGGAGTTTTTTTAGTAGTTTGTTTCTAAAAAATTATGTCTACATCCACGATAAAAACGATTTCTCAATTTAAAGCGAAGTAGCCGTTTTACCGTAAGGCAATAATCGTATAGATCAAACAACGTTCCATCTTGTGGGATTGGCAGTAGCTATTAGGATTCCGCTAAGTGGCTGTCGCTTTAATCCTACCGCTTTTGAATGCAGTACGAAGCCGAAGGAGGGAAATGAAACGGGAGGAAATAACCGAAAGTATTTCGTTGGTCAAATAGGAAAAGTGCTTTCCTCGGATCGTTTTAAAAGAAAATAATTTAATAAAAAAAATGGTGCAACAACGCCTGCTGGTTCTGATCCTTATTCTTGCGCTTCCAAAGCGATTTGCGCTCTTAGGTAAGTAGCGATGGGTTGATCTCCGAAGTACATATCTCTAATTTGTACTTCTCCTGCGAGGCAACTGACTTCGGCAAAAATGGGAATAAATTCTTCTGCTGGATTGCGGTTAAAACGGCGTTGACTACGCGCGAGGGTTTCTGCGAGTGGGGCGAGCGTTTCATTCATGTAGAAGCGACGCATATTCTCGGGTAGTAATACTGTAATTTTGGTCTCATTGGAGTACGCAATTTTACTCGTTACGTAGTTTTCTGCGGTGGGAACCTTTAGGCTCAAGCCAGAAAAATAGCTGTAGCCTAAAGAATCTTTCCCGATAGATAAATAAACTTCTTGATCTGATGCGTACGCTGCTTCCGATGCTGGTTTATCAAATTGAATGATCCCAAAACTCAAGGCAACGTAATTTCCACGAAAAGCATCATAAGGATCTACGGGAGCAAGTCGAAAGCGGTGCACTTCTCCTTGTGTCCAGACTTTTTCTTGGTGACTAATCATGGAATACGGTACCCAAAGGTAGAGTACCATTACGAGACCGAAGCAAATCGTTTTAAATGGAGGCATCAGCTAAACTTAAAGGTGAATTAACAATTAAGAGCACCACAAACACTAATGGTTTGTCCAGAAACGTAGCTCGATAAATCAGACGCTAAGAATAAGCAAGCATTTGCAATTTCTTCGCCTTTCCCTAATCGTTTTAAAGGAATACTTGCTAGGAAAGCTTCGCGCGTTTCCTCGGTTAATTCCTCCGTCATATCCGTCTCGATAAAGCCGGGGGCGATGGAATTACAACGAATATTTCTAGAACCTACTTCTTTGGCGATGGATTTGGTAAACCCAAAAATACCTGCTTTTGAAGCGGCGTAGTTGGCCTGTCCTGCGTTGCCAAATACACCTACGACGGAGCTCATATTGATGATTGAGCCGCTACGATTTTTCAACATTGGACGAAGTACGTGTTTTGTCAAATTGAAAACGGATTTTAGATTGGTTTGCACGACCGTATCCCACTGGTCTTCTGACATACGCAGCATCAAATTATCTTTGGTAATTCCTGCATTGTTGATGAGTACATCTACTTTTCCAAAATCTTCGAGGACCGCTTTAATTAAAGCTGCTGCTTGGTCGAAAGAGCTGGCATCGGATTGGTAAGCTTTGGCGGTAAGGCCTTTTTCGGCTAATTCTGCGACGAGTTGATCAGCTCTAGCTTGCGAGGATAAGTAAGTAAAGGCTACGGTAGCGCCTTCTTCGGCAAATTTACGAACGATCGCTTCTCCTATTCCACGGGAACCGCCTGTGACTAAGGCGATTTTATCTTGAAGTAATTTCATTTTGAACGAATTGTATGTTTTGTTGATCAATTAGATGCAGTCGCTTTACACTAACTGCATAGCTAATGTAACTAATAGTTCAAGATAATTACGCTAGTCGTTCAAAAAAATTATGGAAGTTGTTCAAATGAGAATACCGTTTGCGTTCGAATAGTAATCCCGAATCGTTTTTACAATTCGGGATTGTCGTTCAGCTTACGGAGCGAGCAAAGTATTTGCGGTAAGCATTGCTGGCTTATTTTCCGTAAGTCGTTGTTTCAAGATCTTCTTTAGCCGTAATTGTTGTGGCTTTCTTAACTGTTGTCTTTTTAGTCGGTTTTTTCATTTCAATCGAAGATAGATTTCGGTTACCGTACCAACCGCCACCGTGGCAAGTTTTTGTACAAGATGTAGTTAATAAACTTAAGCAGAAACAAAGTGCAAAGAAGAAGCTTGATTTTTTCATCTGTTGGTTTTTAGTGGAAGCTTTGGGGAACTTCGGTGTAAGTTGTAAGTAATGTGGTCAAGAACGATAAGTAATGGTGAAAAATTGTAAGATTCGTCTGTTTTGGTAAAATTGTAAGATTCGTTTGTTTTGGCTCAGATTGTAAGATCCGTCCGTTTTGGTAAAAATTGTAAGATTCGTTTTTTTGGTTGAGACGATAAGATTCGCCTGTTTTGGTAAAAATTGTAAGATTCGTTCTTTAAGACTTTGGTGGGAGGTTGGTTGATGTCAATGGTGTAAGTTGCGCCCAAATAATAAGAAGTAACTGTATTGGGTATTTGTGGGAATTTGTATTGTTAGTTTGTAAGTTGGTTTCCCTTTTTAAGTACAATACAAAGATGAGCTAAATTCGTGCGCTTGGCAATACCTGAAAAGTGGTAAAAGATGCGTTAGTTTTATTCGTCAAGTGTAAAACGCAGATACTGAATTTAAAACTTCGTGTTTGTATTTGTGGTAAACGATCGGTTGTAAGTTAGTTGTAAGTTAGTTGTAAGTTGGTTGAGTTTCGTGTTAACTGATCGTTGATGAGTTTACTTACTGCACGTGATTTCGCTGTTTGATACTTTATTGATCGCAGAAGGTGTAGCGATCGTTTTCTTTACTGGCTTTTTCATGTCGATAGAAGATAAGTTACGATTGCCGTACCATCCGCCACCGTGGCAAGTTTTTGTACAAGATGTAGTTAATAAACTTAAGCAGAAACAAAGCGCGAAGAAGATTGTTGAATTTTTCATTTGTTGATTTTTGGTGTGGTTGTAAGTAATGTGGTCAAAAACGATAAGTAGTGATTAAAAACTGTAAGATTCGTTTGTTTTGGTAAAAATTGTAAGATTCGTTTTTTGAACTCAGGTGGAGGTTAAAATCAATGCCTTAAGATGCGCCTAAATAAAGAAGTAAGAGGGGAATTTTTTTGTGGGAAGTAAATTAGAAAGTTTGTTTTTGTTTCTAATTACATTACAAAGATGAAGCAAAAAGCCCCGCAAGACAATACCGGAAAAATGGTAAAAGATGCATAGTAATTATTTTTCAGCTATAATCCACACACTAGCGGTGCGCTACAAATGCAATTTGGTGCGCATAAGTAGTTTTTAATTTTGAAAAGAAAAAAAAGAAAGAAAAAAGTATGATTTTCGGTACTGAAAAAATTGGTTTTTAGCTGATGGCGTGCGTCGTCAACCTACATTTTACCCTTAAAATTTGTCGAATGTCTTCAGCATCGATCGTATAGCTTTGATATACCGTTGCATTATCGGATAACAGTCGTAATTGTTTCGTCGATTTGATTTGCTGAATCCGTTTGGCGACAACCACGTCGGAAACGATCACATATACTTGATTATCGCGAAGCGGTTCTCCCCTTTCAATTTTTTCGCAGACGACGATATCACCGTTCGTGATGGTTGGCATCATACTATCGCCACTAATTTCAAAAGCGACCAATTCTCCTCCTTCGATCCCTGGAATTGAAAACCGAGGTAGATCTTCTAAGTAACTCGCATCTTGATGTGCTAGTGCGTAGCCTGCTGTGGCGCGATCTGGAACTAAGACAATATTCTTGCGCCCTTGCGAAGATTGTTCATCCATTCCCCGTGTAGGGATACTTCCCGTGGCGGCTCTTTTTAAGAAAATTGTATCACTCTGACCAAAAACAAAGTTGGCGTTGACCTCATAATAATCAAATAATTTGTTGAGTTGCTCAACCGTAACGTTGCGCTGTCCTTTCAGAATACTATTAATGACATGATTGTAAGTCCCAAGCTTTTGGGCGAGATCAGACTTCCCTCGAATCAAATTGTTGTTTTCTAAAGCTGCGTAGACTAAGCTAAACCGTTGATTTACAACGGTACTGGAAAAATCGCCCATGTTTTTGAATAAAATTGTTTTAAATTGTTTGACATTTTAAAACTTTTTGTTTTATATTTGCATCATACTTATTGATTTAAAACAAGAACTTTTAAAAATACATACTAAAAATACATAAAGTTTTTTAAACAACCTGCGTCATGAGAAAAAATGAAACAAAAAATACCATTACGATTCTCAATAAGGGATTACAAGATCAATCCTTTTTTGAACCCAAAAAGCACGTAGGACAAAATCGAACGTCGGAAGAGAGCGTCTTGCCTAGCTTTGAAATGTTATTTGAGAAACTTGTGTTTGGCTTGAAGAAGCCGTTGGTCGCATTAAAGTATCATTTTTATAAATTGAGTTTCGGTATTTTTGATCGGGTAAAATTGCCTTGGCTAAAGATCGGTTTGGTGTTGCTCGCAGCCGTTGTCTTACTCAAAAAAGATGTTCATTTCAATTTTGCGTTTAAATCGCCACTGAGTGCTGTTGGTTACAATGATGAACAACCACGAGGAAATGAAGAATTAAGCGTTGCCCAGACGATCGCTTATCAATCTGAGCACGAACTCAATCCTTACGCACCAGTATCTAGCGATGATTTAAAAACTAGAGCGACGAAAGCCTTTATTCGTAAGTACGCTGATTTTGCGAAGCATGAAATGAATACTTTCGGTATTCCGGCAAGTATTAAAATGGCGCAGGCGCTCATTGAGAGTCGAGCAGGTGATAGTCGCTTAGCGAAGAATAACAATAATCACTTTGGGATTAAGTGCTTTAGTAAAAATTGTAAGAAAGGGCATTGCACCAATGCAACCGATGATCATCATAAAGACTTTTTTAGAAAATACAAAAAGCCAGAAAATAGCTGGCGGTCGCATAGTAAATTGCTTTCTCAAGGACGCTATAAGGTCTTACACCGTCACGGCAAAGATTATGAGGCTTGGGCAAAAGGCTTGAAAAAAGTTGGCTACGCTACGGATAAAAGTTACGATAAGAAATTAATCTCCGTCATTAAGAAATATCAACTCTATCGATTGGATCAATAGTTTACTCAGAAGTTGTTTTAAAATAGGTAGATGATTTATTTGCAAGCCATTGATTTCCAATATTTCAGCTAATTTTTTTCCCGTAGCTATGGCTACGAAAAAAAAATGGAGCTTCATCTTGAAAACCAAGCGCTTACAACTAATTTCAA
>CALFBG010000287.1 GCA_937951685.1 uncultured Saprospiraceae bacterium
TCTTCTCTGTGGATTTACGCTGATAAAAGTCATAATGAAAATATTTTTAGTTTTTTAATTTTAAATTTGATTCACACTCTTTACTTATCAAGAGCTGTTCCATTCCACTTTTTCCGCCATTTTCGCAGCAAAATGCAAAAACGGAATGACAAAAAGTCACTTTTGTCGAAAAACAAATGACAAAGAGTCACTTTTTTTTAATAAAATTTAAGTTTTCCCCAATTTTGCCAGTGCCAAGTATTACACCTGCGCTAGCTTACAAAAGCGGAACAAAGCATTATAATTGAAAAAAATTTGAAAAAATAGAAAGGAGAACAATCGCTTGAAAAGTCTCAACCGAGGAAGCAGATTAAGAAACTAGTACAAATTTAAGCCTGACCTAAGCCAACCAAGAAAGGAAAAAATCCAGTAGAGATGGAAAAGAAAGTAGATGCTATTAGCGGTGAGCTTTAATGAGTGCATTGGGATTAATCTCTGCAATCGAGCGACATCCCGCTAAGCCCATCGTTAATTCAAAGTCAGCCATCATATTTTTATAAAATGCCATTACCCCCGCTTCGCCACCAAGCGCTAATGCATAGACGTAAGGTCGTCCCAGACAAACTGCCGTTGCGCCTAAGGCTAACGCTTTAAACATATCTGCCCCTCCTCGAATGCCGCTATCTAAGAGAATCGGAATTTGTTGATTAACTACTTCTGCAATTGCCGGTAAAGCCCGAATCGAAGCAATCGAACCGTCTACCTGTCGCCCACCATGATTAGAAACAATAATCCCATCCATTCCATAGTCAATTGCTTTCCGTGCATCGTCGGGATGCAACACGCCTTTTAAGACTACGGGAAGTTTTGTTTGTGTACGTAGGAACGCAAGATCATCCCACGTGAGCGAAGGTCGAGAATAAATATTGATAAATTTACGGACTGCTTTTAAGGGTCGCCGCGTTCTTAAGTTCTGAAAAAATCCGCCCGGATAACTCGACATTAATTGATAAATAGAACGAATTAAATTCCAACTCAACCTATTACTTGCAGGTGCTGGTTCGGTCTCTGGTTCATCAATTAATTTTTGAAAAACCGGATCACTGATATATTGCGCGATGCCTTTTCCTTCTAAAAAAGGTAAGTAAGCTAAATCCAAATCTTGAATACGCCAGCCCAATAAAGTTGTATCCAAAGTAACGGTAATCGCACTACATCCACAAGCCTCCGCCCGACGCACTAAGCTCCCCACCAAATCATTCGACTTACTCCAGTACAACTGAAACCACCTTGGACTGTTTCCCATGGCAGCCGCGCAAGTTTCCATCGCGACGGAAGCTTGGTTCGAAAAAATCATTGGTACGCCCAGTGCTGCATTTGCTTTTGCCAGCGCAAGGTCTGCTTTCGGATGCGCCAATTCCAGTACACCAATCGGACAACTCAAAAAAGGCGTTCGCAAATGATCACCAAATAATTCAATCGAGGTATCTCGTTGCGAAACATCCCGTAACATCCTTGGTACAATTTGCCAATCGTCAAAAGCACTCCGATTATTTTTGACCGTAGTCTCAATACCTGCTCCTCCTGCAATATAAGTAAACGCACGCGTTGATAGTCGTTCTTTTGCCTTGCGTTCCAAACGAGCAAAATCCATTGGAATTTTAGGAAGCTGTCCAGACAATCCTCCAATATAAATTTCTTTTTGTCGATCAGAAGGAGAGAAGTTTGATGTAGGATGGGCATTTTTACTCATGGTATTCTTTGGGATATTTTCTTTGCAAACTACGATTAAGCGGGTCGTACATTTTTCGTTGGACGACCAGAATCATTATGATGATTTCAACAAAATACAAAAGATTTTTGAAGTTCAAACGACTTTCCCTGAAGTTGTTTGAAATTTCAAAAAAGTAACGGGGAAGAAAAAGAAAAGCAGTATACGCTTTGAACTTAAGATTAGGAAATAGTTTTCAGCACGTAAGTACTAAGCTAAATTAATTTGCCTTGGACTAATACTTTGTAATAAAAAAATTGGTGCCGAAATATATCCGACACCAATTTCCTCGTAAAGCTTTCAGTCAAAAAAGTATAGTGTAATAGTGTATTAGACTATTGCAAGACAATACTTTTTACAAAAGTTTTTGCGCCTTGCGAGATCACAATACTATAGGTTCCTTTCGCCGCTTTAGATAAATCTATTTCTTTTTGATAGACACCTTCAAAACGAGTTAGTGATTCCTCGAAAACAGTTTTTCCAGTAGCATCAACGATTTGTACATTGGTTGCCGTAGCGGTGCCTTTGAATTGTAAGTTGATTTTTCCTTGACTAGGATTCGGAAAAGTTTTAAAATTTTCTAGCGCTAGGGTAGTCCCTTTTTTATCCTTCGCAGATTCATTTCCAGTCGCAACGATTGTTACGAGTTCCTCTGAAGTGGGCAACTTAAATTTTACGGGTAAGTTGTAGGCTACGCTCACCGCTTTCCCATCTTGTTGACCTGGAATCCAAGTAGGCATTTTATCGATCATTGCTAAGACTGCTTCTTCGCAACCGCTCCCAATTTTTCTAAGTACTTTAGGTTTAGTAATGATACCGTTTGCATCCACAATGAAATTCACCACAACCGTTCCTTCCACACCTGCTTCCTTTGCAGTGGCAGGATACGTAAGGTTCTTATAAACAAATTGCAATAATTTTTTCTGTGCGGCCAACACTCGTTCTTCCTTATTTTCAATATTTTCACTTCCTGGAAACCTAGGCATTTCCACAACGCTTTTGGAAACATTTTCCGCTTGCTTTTCTGCCGGACCTTCCAGTTTGAATTTCACGGGCAAGTTAAAATACACTTTAACGGCTTTTCCTTTTTGTTTTCCCGGCGTCCACTTTTCGGGTAATGTTTGCATCAACTTTACAATGCGGATTACTTCTTCCCCGGTACCACTACCGATATCTCTAAGCATGGTCGGTTCCGTAATATTTCCCATTTCATCGACAACAAAACGGACAACGTTAATACCTTCCACACCTTTTTTTAGCGCTTCTGCTGGGTATTTAACATTAGCGTAAATGAACTCCAACATTTTCTGATTCGCGCAATCCTGTTTGGCTTGACCTTCTTCCATCTCTGCACAACCTGGGAATTTGGGCATCTCTTCTACTACTTTAAAAATCACATCTTCGTTGCCTGCAAGTTCCTCTTTTTCTGCGGCTTCTTTTTTCGTTGGACCACTAGATTCTAGTTGAAACTTTACGGGTAAGTTGAAGTATACTTTTACGGCTTTTCCATTTTCTAATTTCCCGGGCGTCCATCGTTTATTTTGTTCGTTCATTAAGTTGATTACGCGCAAACACTCTTCTCCAATGCCACCACCGAGCGTTCTCACCGTTTGTGGTTGTAATATTTTACCTTGTTCATCCACAACAAAGCGTACCACGCAAGTTCCTTCAATATTAGACTGACGAGCCTCTTTTGGGTAGCGGATATTTGAATAAATAAACATCAACATTTTTTGCGTTGCGCATTTTTGCTTCAGTGCTAAACTTCCCTCTTCTTCACAGCCTGGGAAACGAGGCATTTCGTGTACTACTTTATAAATCGGATCACCATCCATTTCTGTTGGCGCTACCGTAGCAACATCAGATTTTTCATTTAATTCACTTAGACTTTGGGCGATACTAATTTTTTGTGCGAAGATGCTCATTAGTAAAACTAAGAGTGGAATGCTTAGGCTATATTTTAGGTAGGCTAATTTAGAAGATTTGTTTTTAGTCATCATTTTAATACGTTTTTTTAATTGTGAATGAATAAAGTTGTTTGCCACAGCCACTTGCATTCCGGATTGCGATTGTCTGAGCAGGAGTTGACCATATTGCTTGGTCTTGGTAGTTGCTAACACCGCAGCATCTGCCAAATATTCATGAAGGTTACGTAATTCATTATTATATAGATGGATCAAAGGACTGCACCACAAAAAGATACTTAAGACTTCTGTGAGCATCACATCAAAACTATGTCCTTGACGGATATGTGCTAATTCATGATCCAATATTTTTGCTTTATCTATTTCGTTATAATCTACTTGATCACTCCAGAACAGGCAGGAGAAAAAAGAAAAAGGAACGTGAATCGCTTGCGTTCGCACCAAGCGATAATTCCCTTTGGACTCAATCGTTGCTCGACGATATTCTCGAATAATTTGGCTAATGCCAATTAGAAACCGTAGACCAAAAAAGATCACGCCGAGCCAATAAACCCACTGTAAAACGGTCCATAAATTGAGTCCGGGTTCCAACGCAGAAGCGGTAATCGTCACGCCTACTACTTCCTCTACCGACGTTAAGCCGGTGGTGATGGGCGTCAGATACTCTCCCAATGACAACTCCTGTTGCGCTCCAAAACTTGGAAGGGAAAAATTAAAAACGGGTAGCAACAAACCTACGATCAAGGTCGTCAGTAAGTAGCCACGATTCACGTGAAAGAAAGTTTCTTTACCAAAAAGAAAATAATAGGCGAGATAAAAAATCGACCAGCAAAAAGAAACTTCGAGGATATAATTAATCATAGCTTATTCTGTTTTGTCTTCCAAGTCTTTTAATAATTCTGATAGCTCGTTTGGATTAACATTTTCTTGTTTGACCAAAAAGGAAACCAACCGATTCATTGAGCCCTCAAAGTAATCCGTCACCAATTGATTGATGGTTCGCTTACTGTACTCTTCCTTAGAGACTTTAGGAAAATACTCGTACGTACGCCCATAAGCTTTATGGTCAACAAATGCTTTCTTTTCCAAAATTCGCACGATGGAAGAAATTGAACTATGCGGTGGTTTGGGTTCCCCCATATCTTCAATGATTTGACTGACCGTACAAGGCCCTAAACGCCAAACGATTTGCATAATCTCCTCTTCCGCTTTGGTAAGACTTTTCATGTGTATTTTTCTTTTATAACGGAGTTAAATAGTTCACGGAATTAAATTAACTAATAATTTGAAAGTCTTTTAAGCTTCTACTTCGTTAAAAAGCCTCGCCAATGTTACTGCATTGTCTGTGCCTGCTGTCGGCAGACAGGTTTTTTGCCTCGTTTAAGCTCAAAATTCTTTTCAACTTATTGTAAATCCAATTTCCGTGAACTACTTAAGTAGGTTTACCTAATAAATTCACTAATTTATGACGAGTAAATTTTATTTCACTCTTCGTTAAAAAG
>CALFBG010000288.1 GCA_937951685.1 uncultured Saprospiraceae bacterium
AATTATAAACCGCGTAGGATGGATCCGCGTTGTGGCTTTTTTGGAATGGAGTATTACGATTACGCCAGTCCGATTGATGCGCCGTTGATTCAACAATTCATCAACCGACATCGTTTGGAAAAGAAAGATCCTACGGCAGCACTCAGTGAAGCCGTTGAACCGATCATTTATTACCTAGATCGCGGCGCACCCGAGCCGATTCGTTCTGCACTTTTGGAAGGAGCGAGTTGGTGGAATCAAGCCTTTGAAGCGGCGGGTTACAAAGATGCTTTTCAAGTAAAGATGTTGCCAGAAGGAGTAGATCCAATGGACGTTCGCTACAATCTTATTCAGTGGGTACATCGCTCTACGCGAGGATGGTCTTACGGTGGTGGCGTTTTTGATCCGCGTACCGGAGAAATTATCAAAGGGAAAGTAACGCTCGGCTCTTTGCGCGTACGGCAAGACTTTTTGATTGCCCAAGGTTTGTTAGCACCTTACAAAACGGGCAAGCCAGTATCTCCAGAAATGAAAGCGATGGCTTTGGCGAGGTTGCGACAACTATCTGCACACGAAGTCGGTCATACCTTAGGATTAACGCATAATTTTGCGGCAAGTACGAACAATCGCGCCTCCGTAATGGACTATCCACACCCTTACGTGAGCTTGAACGCTGATGGTAGTTTTGATTTTTCTAAGGCTTATGATGATAAAATTGGTGTTTGGGATAAGCAAGCTATTCTTTATGGCTACCAAGATTTTCCGAAAGGTACGGACGAAGCCGCTGCGCTGAATAAAATTATCCAAGATGGAATTGCCGCAGGACTTTCGTTTATCTCTGATCGCGATGCGCGAGGAGCCGGCGGTGCACATCCGCAAGCTCATTTGTGGGATAATGGCAGCGATGCCGTACAAGAACTTAAGCGTTTGTTGGCATTACGCGCAAAAGGATTAGCACAGTTTGGAGAAGAGAATATTCCGGTAAATACGCCGATGGCCGATTTGGAGGAAGTACTCGTTCCTTTATACCTGGCACATCGATATCAAATAGAGGCCGTTAGCAAATTAATTGGAGGTTTGGATTATAGTTATGCCAATAGAGGCGATGGACAAAAAGTAGTTGAGATGGTTCCTGCTCGCCAACAGCTCGCCGCAATGGAAGCTTTGGTTGGCACTTTAGCTGCCGATCAATTGGCGATTCCGGAGCGTATTTTAGATTTGATTCCTCCGAAGCCAATGGGAAGATCAAGAAATCGAGAAAGTTTTCAAAGTTATACGGGCTTGAGTTTCGACCCGATTGGTGCTGCCGCTTCCATTGCAGACAAAAGTATTGCTTTTCTGCTACACCCTCAGCGGGCGGCTCGGTTGGTGGAACAAAAAGCGAGAAAGGAGGAAATGCCCGGGCTCGAAAAATTGCTTGACTATTTATTGGAAAAAACTTGGAAAGCGCCGCATCCCAAAGCTTATCACGGAGAAATTGCGCGCATGGTAGATCAACGCGTTTTACAACATTTATTTAAATTAGCAAATCCGAAGCATTCTTCACAGGTACAAGCCATCGTTTGGTTAAAAATTTCAGATTTGAAGCAATGGATTACGACACAGACTACTCGAACCACTTCCGTTGCGATGCTCGCTCATTTCAAGTTTGCGGAGCAATTGATTGAACAGTTTTATGAGGATCCGGCAGCTTTTAAAGTAAAGGCTACTTTAGAATTACCAGCAGGATCGCCCATTGGCACGGAATGGCATTGTGGAGGTAAACACTAAAACTTGTCGTATCTAAGTGCAACTAAAACCCTAAGGCTTTAGGATGCGCTTAGTCTTCGTCTGACTCAAGTATTTTAATTCTCTTTTCTAGACTTTGAAAGCGTTTAGTCATTTGACCATAGAAGTGTTTGAGGTGTAGTAATCCTTTGTCATAATTTGGGAGTTCCTCTTCAACTTTTTCGGTATGCTCGTTTTCTTTGGAGAGCGGTAAAGGAGGAATTTTATTGAAATCTAATTCGCCAATAAAAATATCTTTGATGCTAATGCCACTGAATATTTGTAGTTTGACCATAAAGGCGATGCTTGGTTCTACGCCTCCATTTTCATAAGAGTTAATTTTACTCCGACTTGAGTCCATCAAATCCGCAAATTTGTCTTGGCTCATTCTCCAACGCTTTTTTCTAATTAATTTTAAGTTTTCTGGTAGTCTGCTCATATAAAATTTAGATTTGATTACTGAATACGCGGTGCCATAAATAGCCCTTACTTTTGAGGTTTCTATTAAAGCAAAGTGTACTGAAGTTTAACTTCATAAATTTTTCTTGAAAAACATATTTGCCGTAGCGCATTTGTTTTCGAAGTTGTTTTAAGAGCGGGCCTATGAATATTCTTTTTTATTTCTAGGCGTATTTTATAGATTTCTTTTTTCCATTTGATGAAAAAAGCTCGACAGTTTCATTTTTGCTAATCGAGTAGCTTCAAGGACGTTCTAAGCTTTGGATTCTTTTTTCTAACCGTTGGAAGCGTTTCGTAATTTGCGTGTGATAACTTTTAAGATCTACAAATGTTTGATCATAATCGGGGAGTTCTTCTTCAAAAGTTTCCACTTCTCCTTGTTCTTCGGAAAGCGGTAAAATTGGAATTTTAGCCAATTGTAATTCACCACTAAATAAGTCTTTGATATTAATACCCGTTAATATTTCGAGTTGGATCATAAAATCAATACTCGGTTCTACACCTCCGTTTTCGTAAGAATTAATTTTACTGCGGCTCGAATCAATTAGCTCGGCAAACTTATCTTGACTCATTTTCCAGCGCTGCTTTCTAATTAGTTTTAAGTTTTCAGGTAACCTTTTCATTTAAAATGATAATTTTATTGTCTTTAAAGGCATTAATACTACCTTTTTAGCGAAATCAACTTGTTTTTCAGCTTATATACGCTCTGTATAGTAAAACAACGAAAAAAATTATTCTAAAAGAAACAGAATTTGAGAAAACTACCAGAATTCCTTAGACTTATGTCCATTCTGTCTAAAAACTAACAGAATACTTGTTGTGGGTATCAGAATTAGATCAATTCCAGTATTTTTCTTTTCTGACCAAAATATGATCTTTTTTAATTTACTTCTTTTATCGTTTTAACTGTATTCCTTTAAGCTTTTCGCCAACCGAGGATGGTAGCTCTGCAAAACGTCCTTTCCTGACGTTACACTCAACTTTACAGTAGTCGTATTTCTGCTTTGATCTTTGGTTAGCATTTTAGGTCGAATGCTTTTGGAAATGCGGGGAGCACTTTTTTAAAAATAAGTTTGCGGACTTGACTTCCAAAAAATTGAGTCTTGCTTTTATATCGACCTTGAAGATGGTATTTAGTTCCTTTTTGCTCCCTATGCTTTGCGCAAGCAAAACTTAAAAGGATGCGCTTGCTGCGAAAGGATTTAATCTTTAAAAAGAAAAGATACAATACGTGCAAGCTTTATCATTTTACTGAACACTGTGTACATAAAAAGACAATATATTTGTCAAAAACAGTGTTTTTTTGATTATTTTAGGGTCAAAACATTGTTATTTGACGATATTTTATATAATTTGTGGCTTCTCTACAGCTCATAGAGCTAAAATGAAAAAATCACACTTCTATGAAACATAATCTAAGAAAACTAATTAAAAACGCTAATATTTTAGAGAAACTGCCACACGGGGCGATTGAAGAATTATCTAGAGATTTGAATACCGGAAGAGCTTCAATCCGTGGTGCTTTAAAAGGAGATTGGTTGAATACCTCCTTCGTTGATAAGAGCTTAGAAAAGATTGAGGAGCGCGCTTCACAACTCCAGCGTTTTATACAAGATTTTAAACCACCATACGAGTCCCAGAAGTCGCAATATTTGCGGCATAAAAAAAAGAAATAGCTTGTGCTTATTCCTCCATTTTTAAAATTCAATTACAATAGGCTTTATCTGCCGATATAACTTTAAAATCGATGAGTGAATTAGAAAACGGGCAAAATATTGTCATTGCACTTCAGGAGGCTGAAGCGGCTTGTCAAGAAATCGATCAATCTATTCGACAGTTTGCCATTGAGACGATCCAAAAATATCAACAAACATTTGGGAAGGTAGGGCTCGAAGAACAGTATGAGCGATTGCTGTTACAGTTTAAGGATAATCCGATTTTGACACTTCACCAGATTCGGATTAGTGTCAATGATCTTAAAAATAAAGAAACAATGGTGGACGTACGACACCTTTTGTAAGTTAGTTTCTTCACTACTAAGTGCCTATTATACTAATACGTACGTAGTGTATTGCCTCATTGCTTTTGAGGTAATACACATTTTTGCTTTGATGAACTTAATACATTGTAAGCTGACTGGGGTTGCAATGTACTTAGCACCTCACTAAAACGCTACGTTCGTCAAAGCCTTTTTTATGCCTGTAAGTACTTAATTGATTTTAAATTCAGGGATGAAAAATTGATTTAAACTGATAGAAGAAGCGCTCGATTAACCGCAAATCTTCCGTAATGATTTTGGCGGTCCCTCGCATTTCTGGTTTGAATTCGATTTCTTTTTGATAAGTGGTGATTAGTATTTGGGGTAAAATAACATCCACGGTGTAAAAGCCATCCTCGCTCGCTATTGCAGAAATGTGGTTCACTTTTCCATTGAGGTTTCCAAATTCTGTTTCTGGATAATTGGCTAAACTTATCTTAACGGTTTGCCCCAACTCCATTTTTCCTGAATTCTGCACCGGTGTTTTTAGCTTCGCCAAGTACGCGTCGTGGGTCGTAGGTACAATCGTAAAAACCCAGTCTCCCGTATTTACGTTTTGACTCTCTGTCCAAACGGCTAAGAAAGATACTTTTCCGTTGATTTGACTCGTAAGGACATACTTTGCTTCCCAGACTTTAATCGCTTCTTTAAGTTGCATTACGGACTGGATGAGTTGCCGCCACAGTTGCTTCTCTTCTTTCGTACGATTAATCGAAATGGTTTTGGTGGTAAGGCTCGCCTGGTTAATGGATTCTTTTACTTGAGAAATGGATTGATGGATATTTTGATAATTGATTGCTGCACGGATACTATCCATTTGCTTTTGCTCGTACACTTGCTTTGAAATCAGCCCTTCTGCGAATAGTGCTTTGTGCCGCGCTAAGTCAGTTTTTTCCAGAGCCATTGCTTTAATGTCTAATGCTTGTTGCAGTTCGAGATTTCGCAAGCGATTCTGTAATTCGAGTAAGGTATTTTGATTCGCGAAAGTTTCGTTGGAAAAAGGTTTTAATTCTCGATTGAGGACGTACTGCTCGTAGCTATTTTCAAACAAAGCGAATGAACTTTCTAATTCTCCCAAGATGAAAAATGGCAACTGCTCCATCGGTACATAAAAAGCTTCCTCTCGTAATTTGAGATTTTCTAAAATATTTTTTAAATAAAAAACATCCGTAAATTTTGCGGTATTTTCCAAAATAGCCAAGGGAGTATTGGTCGTGACTGCTTGTCCATTGGAGACCAGTATGCTATCAATTTTCCCGGAGCTTTTGGCGTATACTTTTTGTGGTGGAATCGTTGTCGTCAGAATGGCTTCCGCAGTAATGACATCGGGATATTTAACCCACCAAGAAATGGCGAGCAGTAAAATCAGTAAAAAGAAGACCAAAGTATTGCCCCAGCGGATCATCCAGTTAGGAATCGCAGTAAGAATTTCTTGTACTTGTTCGCTACGTAAATTAATATCAACGGGTACTTCGGGCATACTTCGATAATTTAATTTTAAAGTATATTGAAAAATTAAACAATTGGCTGTCTTTAAGTAGGTTTACCTAATAAATTTTGTCTTAGTACTTAAGTAGGTTTACCTAATAAATTCGATAATAAGTTAAAAAATATTATCTTCGGTAAATGAGCCGAAAAAAGAGATACATAAAGCCATTAAGAGCAAAGGAACGATCCTTATTAGAACAAGGGAGAAAAAGTAACAAAGGTTACCAATTTCAAAACCGTTGTCATGCAATTATATTAAGTGCTTCAGGCAAAACAGTTTCAGAACTCCAAGAGATTTTTCATGTAGGTCATCAGACCATCTACAATTGGTTTGATCGTTGGGAAGAAGGAGGCATACAAGCCCTTGCAAACAAGTCAGGTCGAGGTCGTAAAGCTTTACTTTGTACAGACAATAAAGATCATGTAAAAGTAGTAGACAAAGCTGTAGCTAAAATTAATAAACAAGGGGGTAATCTTCTTGCCGAGATTGAAACTGAATTGGATTTAGAACGAAGTCTAAGCAAGAAAATATTAAGATCCTTTTTAAAAAAATTGGCTACGTCTGGAAACGAGGTCGACGAGTCATAAAAATAGAGGCTGACCCTGAACAAGTAAAACAAGCTATTGAAGTAATTGGAACGTTTTTACTTCTTGCCAATCAAGGTTTAATAGATATTTATTTTTGTGATGAAAGTGGTTTTAGTCTTCAGCCCTATATTCCTTATTGCTATCAAAAGAAAGGGACGCAATATCCTATTCCAAGTAGCAAAAAAAAGGTGATTAATGTATTAGGTTTTCTTAATCCTATAACTCAGCGGTTAATCACTTACAAGGTTCCTCAGAAGGAGACTATGAAGAGTGAAATCTTTATTGAATTGGTGAACCTTTTTGCCGAGAAAATTGAAAACTTAACAGTGGTTATTTTAGATAACGCTTCGTGGCATAAATCTGCATTAACAAAATCTATGTTTAAGCAATGGCAGAAAAAGGGTTTGTTTATTCATTTTTTACCGCCAAGATGTCCGCATTTAAATTTAATCGAAACATTATGGCGGAAAATCAAATATGAATGGCTTAAAACTGCCGATTTCTATTCTGAAAAAACCATGTTAAAAAAACTTAAACACATTTTCTCAAAATATGGAAATGACTTTTGTATCAACTTTTCAATGAACATTTTTAAAACCAAATTTAATTGGTAAACCTACTTAAGTACCAATACAAATTATTTTACTTATTAACTTGCATCATCTTTCGACCAGTCTTTTCGTTACTCAAAGCCTTCCTAAGCAAAGGCTTAGGGCGGTTTTCGTGCCTCAATACTGATCAAAATCT